>JAZUGF010000146.1:0-3660 GCA_045641065.1 Paludibacteraceae bacterium
ATTTCTTTATTTTTTCGTACCCTTAAAGTTACGAATTTTTATCCACTTATCAAACTGATAATCAATATTTTAAGTGTATTTTTGGAGAGATTTTTTTTGTCTCTCAAATTAGTTATGAATTAAATTTAAACAGTTTCTTAAAATGATTTTCAAAAAATTATTCTGTTGGATTATATGCCTATCTTTCATGGCAATGTCAGCAATGGCAGTAGAATATAAAGATGGAGATTTTGTTTTTGCAGGTGTGGAGAAAGACACATTGGTAAAGTATACGGGATTAGACTCTGTCGTTTCCATTCCCGACCATGTTAAACACATTGGTGAGACTGCATTCCTAAAAAAGAGTAAATTGACATCCATCACCATCCCCGACTCCGTCATTTCGATAGGAGAACGTGCATTCTCTGAGTGTACAAAAATAAAATCCATAAATCTGCCAAGTACAATCACTTCTATTGGAGCAGAAGCGTTCTATGGTTGTTCTAAATTGGAATCCGTCGTAATTCCAAACTCAATCACCACAATTGAAGATTATACATTTTATAAATGTAAATCTCTGACATCCGTCACAATTCCTAACTCCGTCATTTCAATTGGAGAAGAGGCATTCTGTGGTTGTGAAAGTCTAAAATCCATCAACCTACCAAGTTCAATCACATATATGGGGCCAAGTGCATTAAACTCTTGTAAAAGTTTAACTTCCGTCGAAATACCAAACTCAATTACCTCAATTGAAAAATACACATTTTATAATTGCACGTCTCTGACTTCTGTATCTATTCCAGAATCGGTCACTTCCATAGAAGATCATGCCTTCGGTGAGACGAATTTAACTTCTGTCGAACTTCCAGAATCGGTAACTGAAATTAAGGAAGGCACATTTTGGAGTTGTGATAGTCTGGTATCGGTCAAGACATCGAGCTCACTTACATCTATTGGAAAAGAAGCATTCTATAATTGTAACTTGTCTTCATTCGACATTCCAAACACTGTTACTTCAATCGGGGAACATGCTTTTCATAATTGCAATATAGATTCAATTATAATACCTAATTCTGTCACTACTATTGGATCTGGAGCATTTAAGTATTGTTCTTTGAAATCTATTGTCATCCCCAATTCAGTCACATTCATAGGCGACAATACTTTTGTCGGATGTCCTTTGACTTCAGTAACACTTCCAAACACTATTACTTCCTTAGAGAATTCTGTGTTCGCTTATTGTGATAGTTTGAAATCAATAACTATTCCAAATTCAGTAACTATAATTAAACTCAATGCTTTTTATAAATGTCGCAGTTTGGAGTCTGTTCAGATTCCAGAATCCGTCACTATTATAGAAAAAGAAGCGTTTAGCGGATGCGGAAAATTAAAATCCATCAATATCCCAAATTCTGTCGAATCTATTTATCAGTCTGCGTTTGAAAACTGTGTTTCCTTGGAACCGCTTTACATTCCAAGTTCAGTTGGGATAGGGAAAAATGCATTCTATAACGTGAAACTCATTTTTTATGATGGCAGTGAAAACGGAAGTCCATGGGGAGCCCAATGTCATGCGAAAAAAGGCATAATCGATGGTGATTTTGTCTATGTTGACGAGCAGAAGGATACATTGGTATATTACTTGGGTGTTGGACCTGATGTTGTAATCTCCGATCATGTGAATACTATTGTTAAAGAAGCATTTTATGAAAACTCATATATAAAATCTGTCACCATCCCAAGTTCCGTCACTTCCATAGGAGATTATGCCTTCTATCAATGTAGGAATTTATCTCCCGTCACCATTCCGTCTTCTGTCGCTTCGATAGGAAAATCCGCATTCTATAATGTTGATACCATTTACTACGCAGGACCAGCCACAGGTAGTCCTTGGGGAGCGAAGCATCACATAAAAGCCATAATCGACGGTGATTTTATTTACGGAGACGAAAAGAAAACGGTGTTGAAACAATACATTGGTAGCGACTCCATAGTGGTTATTCCTGACAATGTAGTGACCATTAAAGATTCTGCTTTCATCAACAATACCACCATTCAATCGGTTGTAATACCTAATTCAGTTGAAACGATTGGCTCGTATGCTTTCGCGGGATGTACGGGAATAAGCAGATTGTCGGTCCCTTACACTGTTTCATATATTGGAGAGGATGCCTTTTCTCAGGTGGATACAGTCTCTTATGGAGGTTTTGCAGTTTGGCAATGGTGGGAGACACAATATTGGGGTGCATTGAACTTTGATGAGGAGGGTTATGATTTGTATATTATCCACAACTTAGAGGAGCTACTGTATTTCAGAGATTCGGTAAAAGGCATTGCAAGGCTTGAAGCAGACATCGATCTTAGCCCTGTTTGTGGCAAGGTGGGAGACGAAATGGTTAGTTTCACCCCTATCAAATGTCTAAAATTCGACGGTGGAAACCACACCATCTCCAACCTCTATATCAATCAACCGGATAATGATAAAGAGGTCGCTTTGTTCGATACAGAAGATAAAATTTATAAACTTCTAATTCAGAACCTAAAAGTGACGAATGCATACGTGAAGGGTGGAGAATATGCGGCTGGAATAGCAAATAACGGCATTTTCGTCAACTGCCATTTTGAAGGTGTTGTTATCGGAAAATATGCAGGCGGTGTGAGCGAATATGGAAAACCATCATCTGCATATAATTGTAGCAACTATGGTATGGTTGTTTCTTCTTCATACTCAAGTGGAATAGATGCTTCCTCTATGTATAATTGCTACAACAGAGGACGAATTGTTAGCGATGAAGCGGCTATAGGACTTGGAATGTATTGCTGTGAACATTTCAACATATATAATTCTGGCGACGTATACGCTCCTGATTCAAAAAACATTTATTACATAGAGACTGATCATTGGGATGATGATGCTAGTGGTAGTCTTTTTGTTTTGCAGGAAATGGATTCCAGTGCTTTCCTTTCGGGTGCTGTGAAAGATTCGTTGAACAAGTACGTTTCGCAAAATCCGAAGGCTTATGATTATCATTCAGACTCTATCCCATTGCTACAATGGGTGCAAGGAGAGGATGGATTCCCACGTTTTGAAGGAGTGGATTTGAAGCCGACGCAGGGATATGTGGTCCGTTACAAAGGAGAAATTGAGGATTATGATGTCGCTTTGAATGGCACCGTCGCTTTGCCAGTTTGTTCAATCAGCGGCAACTCTTACGTTTTCTCCAACAACTTCGATGGAAAGAATATCGTGAGCGACACGACCATCATTGTGGAAATGGCAAAGAAGGACTCTATTTGGGGATTGGAAATGCGAGGTAACTTTGATGCTGACGGTTATATCTCTCTTTCTTTTTATACCAATATGGATAACGAAGACGAGAGATTCTATGGAATCCATGGGGATTTTTATACTCAGAACGAAATTAAAGAGTATTTCTTTGTGAATAGTTATTTGTTTTCTAAAGCTGGTGTAATCTGCGACTATGTTCAAGAAAGCGATTCCATTTGGAAAGTCACTTTGGACAGTATTTATTATAGTATTGAATATGACAGTTTGGCTTTGTATGTAGGATATTACGATAGCAAGGTTAGATTCAACACAAATGTTTTATCTTGGACAAAGGGTGCGACTGGCGATGAGACCAGCGTCTCAACCATCAGCAACCTAGCACTCGAAGT
>JAZUGF010000147.1:0-15790 GCA_045641065.1 Paludibacteraceae bacterium
CATGGCTACGATCCGACTTCATTTTTTTTTAAGTACGAATTTTACATTGAAAATCCGCACTCAAAAAATGGCTCAATTTTGACGCAGTTTTTATTATAAAATCACTCATTTGTGGAGATAAATGAGTGATTTTTAATAATTTGCAATATTGTTTGATTAGAACAATTTCTTTATTATTCATCACTTTTAGAGCCTTTTGATTGTTGATTTTCAATAAGTTAAACAACTATCTTTTTCTATCTTTGGCGCATTTTCGGCGCAATTTCACGTTCATAAAATACAATTAGTCAAAGAGTTATCCACACATCGACGAATTATTTTCCACGTCTCCATTTTTTTCGGGATTTTGGGGCAAACGCGCAAGAATCTTATCCAGCACGTTGGCTATCCTGTTGAGCATAAAGTCTCTTTTCTCTTCTCTCTTCTCCATCTCTTCCAAGCGACGGTAGAATCTTTCTTTTTCCGCATCCATTTTTTCTTTCATATCATTAGGTTGTTTACACTTTTCAGTTTTGCTTACATTTTTGTTTACACTTTCAGTTAGCAGCATTTCTCCTTCTCCTGTTAATAGCCAGTGAGGATTAACACCTTCACATTTTGTGTAGATCTTCTCATAATCTATAGTTCCTCTTGCTTTCCAGTTTGACAAAGATGTTGGAGTTATCCCCAAAATCTCTGCAAATTTTTGATTATTGCCCTCTGCAAAGTGCAAAATCAATTTATTCAAAATCAACTTCTTATCCATAAATCTGCATTTGGTAGTGAAAATAATTCACATTTTTTGAATTAAATTCACAAAATTTGTATTTACTTTGCGATACGAAACGAAACAAAAAGACTACAAAAAGATAGTTTTTGATACGTTTTGAAACGTCAAAAGAACGAAAAAATTTTAATAAAAACAAACTTTTTATGCCAACAGCCGAATATCTAAGGGAGTGGAGGAAGAAACATCCGACATACTATAGAGACTATCAAAGAGATCTGCGAGCAAGCATGACCAAAGAAGAACGCTCTATCAAGTGGAAATCCATGAAGGAGCGCTACAGATACGATGATGAGTGGCGAAAGAAAAAACTTGCTTACAATCGTGAGTGGCGACGCAAAAGAAAGTTACAAAATCAAGCGTTATGAGTACACAAGACTTAATAGCAAGCATAATCACTATCACCGTGAGTGTCCTGGTGATAGGAGCGATAAAATTAGCATGTATGATATTTGAATCTTTTTGATCATTTTTCGCTTATAGAGTCGAATAGAAACTATTTTTTCAATTCCTAATCCGTCCTATTGCGAAATACGACGGATTTATCAACTAAGACAACGTTTACAAGTATTCATAATTTCAAGTTATAAGTCAAAAATAAGTTTTTCATGTCGGTTTTGCCTGCGAAGGTAGACCGACTTAAAAAAAGGATGATGAAAGGTGCAGATAATTCGTGGACTGCAAAAGGCGATAGTAGTCTCTGGTAATAGAGCGTAGGTGCTATCGTGCCGGGGAACTCCATTCGGGTCGATCCGACTTCATCCACAAACAAAACAAAAGAAATGGAAAGACAAATTTTAGTAAGTAAAGAGATAAGACAGAAGTTGATTAACGATTACGGATTCAATCATGTAACCGTAAGAAAGGCTCTGAAGGGCGACGTTTCGACGTTGAAGCGTCAGCAGATCAGAGATCTCGCAATCAAATTAGGTGGAGGCTATAAAAACTAAGGACTATGGAAGCTGCAGGAGAATTTTTAATCTTGTTAGGCATTGCATTTCTTGTAAGATATGCAGTGATCATAACCGAAGACACAAAGAACGATAATGACTAACATATTCGACTACATAGATTCAATCATAGACACACCACAAATAATCTTTTTGATGTGTGCGTCTTTAGTATTTCCAATTTTGGAGATTTTGAATCGTGAGCCGAAGAAAAAAAAACGAAAGAGAAAATGAGTTTTGAAAAGAAAGTTGGAGACGTATTCAACTGGAAGGATAAGACGCTTGTCGTAAAAAAAGTAGAAGGTAGCAACAACTGTTCTAATTGCTTCTTCTATAACTACGATGATTGTTACAATCTAATATTTGCAACTGGTCCATGCACAGGACGCAAAGACAAAAACAGTGTTGTATTTGAACCAAAAAAGGAGGATAACGATGGAGAATAAATTTGCCTATTTGAATAAACTGGTTAAGGACAAACAGATCGTAACCAAGTGCAGCGAATACTACTACGATCAATATCTCAACTATTCAAGAGTCAACCAGAACTCTTTAGCAGACGCATATCTTAACATGCATAGTGAATTGCGTGAAGAGATAGACGAAATACAGGAAAAGATTGAGTTTGAGCAACGTCTTATTGCCGAATCAAAATTGGATGAACTATGAAACATTCTTTGACTGACGAAGAATTAGACTATCTAATTCGATATAAACGCATCATTGTAGCTGATTCAGTGCTTGATGGAATTTGCGATAAATGCAATAATGAACCTATCTGTTTCGAATCACAAACAAGCTGCTACAAAGTAATTCGACCTCTAACACAGATGTTGAAGGAAAAGACATCTGAAGAGTTGACAGACTTAGTTATTAACAAAACACCATTCACATTTTGAGCCATGAAAGCAAAGATAATAGAGACACTTAACGGACTATGCATCCACATAGCAACAAGCGACAGAACGTTAGTCGCTGAAATTGCAGACAAAATAGATGATTTAGAGAGTTGCAACGTGGTAGAGTTGAGATTTCTACCTAAGTCGGTGAATGAGTCTATAATCATAGTTTCTGATTCTCTTTTGACTGCAAAAGAGGATATTCTAACAATTCTTTCTGAATATCATGATAAAGATTGAAGACTTGTATGCCAAGACGCGCGGAGGTTTGGATATTATCCTATCCTACTATCCTCAGGCTGCAGAATGCCTCGATAGTAGGAAGCCATTCCGTATGCGTAATGAGCGTACACCATCCGCATATATTAAGTTGTTCGGTGAGACGTGGAAGGTCACTGATTTTGGCGACGACGCTCATGCAATGTCGGCAGTTGATATTTGCATGAAGGAGGAAGGACGCAATTTCCGTGAAGCAATCTGCATTCTTGCAGACCGTTTCGGAGTTGCAGAAACTTTGTCTGCATCTGTCAACCGTGCCACCATCACAACACGTCCAGCCACAGCCGACGAGCATGAAGGAGATTTTTGTTATGAAAAACGTGATAAGTTTAGTGAACGTGAGTTGGAGATATGGGGACCGAAGGTAAAGGAAGAACACCTTTGTGCGCTCTCATATCATCCACTCATTTCCTACACGAAAACAAGCAAAGATAGAGAGACAGGATTGCTAAAGACTACTACAGTAGCGTCGTCTGAGAATTACCCTATTTTCCTCAGAGAATGTGGTGATTTTGTGAAGATCTATCAACCGTTAAATCCAGACAAAGCATTCCGATTCTTCTACAATGGCACAAAGCCAAAGGATTTCATAAACGGACTATCGGAGTTACAAAATGCTTACAAGCAATTCAACGAGTCAAATCAATCTACGTTTGAAGGTGATCCGTTGAATGAAGGTCGTCCGTATAAGGTGCAGAAACTTGAAGCTGCTTGCATCTGCAGTGGTGAACGTGACGCAGTGAATTGCCTTGCAAATGGCTATTATCCGTTGTGGCTAAATAGCGAAACAGCACCATTCACGGAACAGATGTATAAAGACGTGATGAAATGCGTCGAGACGTTGTATAACATTCCAGACAAAGACGACACTGGTATAAGGAGAGGAAGAGAATTAGCCTTTAAGTATATCGACATCCGGACTGCAATGCTACCCGATTGGCTATCTGATTATAGAGACAACAGAGGCAGACCTCGCAAAGATCTAAGAGATTATGTTGAATTGCGTAGCACAAAGCACGATTTTGAAGACCTTCTGAAGACTGCTATGCCAGTACGCTTTTGGGAATCTACGTTGACTGAAAACGGAGCAACAAGATTAGAGATCAACACTGCATTCTACATTAATTTCTTGTCTATGGCTGGATTCGGACGCTTGGAAGACACTCTATCTAAGGAGGAATATCTTGTTAAGGTCGACGGATCTGTAGTCAAGAAAGTGACATCAAAGGACATCAGACAATATGTAATTGCTTGGTTGAAGAATCGTAGAGAAGACATTAAGGTTTTGAATTTGGTGCTAAATAGCAATCGTACCAAAGGTGCAACGATGGAAGACCTCCCTTTGCTCAAACTATCATTTTCACACTGTGAGAGTGACCGCCAATTTTTCTACTTTAAGAATCTATGCGTCGAAGTTGCTGCAGACAAATTCAGCGAGCATAAAGCAAACGACATGGAGCGTTATGTGTGGGAAAACAACATATCTCAAATACACTACCGTCGCACCGCTCAATCATTTTCGTACACTCACGAAAGTGAAGACATGTGGAGCATCATTCCGGCAAACGTAAAGAGCCATTATTTCCGCTATCTTATCAATGCGAGCCGAATATATTGGAGGGAGGAATTAGAGCAAAGAATGAGCCTCAATGCAGAAGAAAACGGACGTTACAACGAAGCGAACAAATTCAACATCTGTGGTCCACGTCTTACACCAGAAGAGCAAGCAGAACAGATGCAGAATCTTGCTGCTAAGTTGTTTGCGATTGGGTATCTTTTGCACCGTCACAAAGACCAGGCAAGAGCGTGGGCATTGTGGATCATGGAAGACAAAATCAGTAACGACGGTGAAAGTTCAGGAGGATCGGGAAAATCATTCATGATTAAGTTTCTTGAATCCATACGCAATATCCTTTTTCTTGGTGGTAAGAATAAGAAGTTGACAGAAAATCAATTTCTATTCCAAAACGTCACTGAAAGCACCGACGTGATTTGGGTGGACGATGCAGATCAGCATTTTGATTTTACTTTCTTCTACGATAAGATTACAGGATCACTGGAGACCAACAAGAAACATGTAGATTCCAACGTGATGGATTTCACGAAGTCACCGAAATTTGCTTTCACGTCGAATTTCCCACCACCAAACAAAGATTCTGCTACATTGCGTCGTTTGTTGTTCGTGGTATTTTCAGACTACTACCACCAGAAAACGGATGATAACGACTACCATGAGAGCCGACGCATCTTTGATGATTTTGATATGGAGTTGGGTGGAGAGCATTACACAAACGACATGTGGAATGACGATGTAAACTTTCTGCTTGACTGTGTGCAGTTCTATCTTGCTGCTTCAAAAGAAGTAGTGAAGATCACACCGCCGATGGATAGAATTAAAGACCGTATTTCAATTCAGATCATGGGTAATCAGTTCAGACAGTGGGCAGAAGTATTCTTCAATAAGGATAGTGAAAACGTGAATACGTTGATAAGCAAAAACGATACGTTTAACACGTTCCTTCGTGACTCAAATGTAAAGGGATGGACTACTAACAAATTTTCTAAAGCAATGAGGGAATTTTGCCAACAGTGCAGCTGGATCACTGAGTTAAATCCAGTTGAGCTGCAGAACGATAACAAAGGACGCATCATCCGACGTAACTTCATGGGTAAGTCTGAAGAGTTTTACTATGTAAGAACGGAAAACAAACCAGTGAAGACAACATTTGTATTTAATCATCAAAACTAAGTGTATGGAAAATCTTGAAGCATTTTACAAACTTATGATAGAATATCCGTGGTGTACGTTCTTCACATTCTGTATGATCATAGTGATATTATCTACTACAATATCTCTGATAGCGACGATAGGAGCTGCATTCAGAGGTAACTTAGGACTGAGGGAAAAGGAGTAAAGACAACGTTTGTATTTAATCAACCAAAGCAAAATGAGACCTGAATTACAAAAGAAGATAGAGCAAGCAATAAAGCTATTGAAGTCTACATGTGAGAAAAGAGGCATAGTAGAAGTGGCGTATTCTGGCGGAAAAGATTCAGACGTAATTTTACAATTATGTAAAGAGGCTGGAATACAATACAGAGCTATATATAAAAATACAACTATAGATCCTCCTGGAACAATCAAACATGCAGAAGATATGGGAGTTGAGATTGTGAGACCTAAACATTCTTTTTTTGAATTAATATCAAAGAATGGTTATCCAGGACAATTCAGAAGGTTTTGTTGCAGATTCCTTAAAGAATATAAAGTCTTAGATACAGCGGTGATTGGAATAAGACAAAGTGAATCTAAGAGAAGGAAGAATAGATACAAAGAGCCTACAGCATGCAGACTCTTTAGCAAAAAAGAAAACGATAAGGTTTACCAGATATTCCCGATATTGACATGGACTGACAAAGATGTTGCAGAATATATTGAAGATAGAGGAATAAAATGCCATCCGTTATACTACGACGATAATGGAAAATTCCATGCAGAACGAAGACTGGGATGCCAGGGATGCCCACTAAAGAGCAGAAAAAAGAGATTGGAGGAATTTAAGAAGAATCCTAAGATGCTAAGGGCATGGATTCGCGCTGGAATCAAATATAAATTTCGTGAATATGATGCTTACGAAATGATGGCTATAGATTTATTCTATGATAGAGTTTCTGAATTTAAGAATGCTAACAGGAAGAATCTATTTGAAGATCATAGAGACTGGAAAAACGAGTTAGAGACTTATTTCGGGATCGACTTGACAATTAACTAAGACTCAATATTCAAAATTCATTAAATATTAATTTTTATTTCTGAGGATGCAGAATCCGTGACGGTGGAGCATCCTACACGTCGTTATTTTCAATTTAGTTTTTAGTTCTAATATTAAATCCTTTTTTTGGGGAGATCATCTGTGAAGATGGTCTCTTTTTTGTTGTTCAAAATTTCTCCTGATATGATACACTTTTAGCACCGTCGTGGGCAGTCGGATTTTCGGCTCAAAACGGCAAAAATGAGTGCCACCCAAAAAGTGAAAAAAAAGTGTAACAGTGTAACAAGAGCATTTTTCAAGGGTTAAATAACTGAAAATCAAATGTTACACTTTTACACTTTTATTTGTTACACTTTTTAACAACATTCTCAAAAGTGTATCAGCATAGTACGTTTTGACCACTAATTTTCAACCTAATTTTGCTCGGTACACTTTTTGCGTCAGTCGGTACACTTTGGATTTCTAAAAGTGTATCAACCTAAAATGCTGAATTTCGGATAATTGCGTCTAATCGGGTACACTGTTACACTTTTACACTTTTTTTCCAACTTAAAAATATAGTGGGTATAGGATAGAGAGTCGGAGGATTGTTCAAATTTTCTCCAATTTTATCCAAATTGGAAAGGATTGGGGAATATCTTTTTCTATCATTTTGGAGAATCGTAGAATATCATTCCACAAAATACCAAAATCCGTGTTAAAAACTCACTGCAAAACGTGTAAACATCTGCTTACATATTCTATATTTGCCACTCAATAGTAGTAACAAATTCTATAAATTATGCCAAAAGAAAGAAAAGAGACCGTACCTATTACCTGGAGAGTCTCACCAACCATCAAAGCAAAACTTGAAGAAGAGTTTGGATCTGCATCTACGCAAAGAGCCACAGAAGCAATCATTAATGCGTATTATTTTGAGAATCCTGAGTTGAAAGCTAAGATTGCAGACTTGGAAAAAGCAATTTCGGAAGGCGCAGCACCGTCTACAGGAGTAAGCAACAGTGAGCATGAAGCTGCAAAGAAGAAAATTGCAGAATTAGAGTCTGCAGTAAAAGAGAAAGAAGAGTATATCAACGCTCTTGCAGACCAGTTTACAGAGATCCAAAAGAAACTTGAAGAGAAAACTGAGGAACTTGAATCGTTGCAGAATGAGGAAGACGAAACATTGATACCAGTGTACGTCACAAATGAAGTTGTACGCAAATTCTTAGAGGCTGTAAAAGCACGTTTGGAGAAAGCATACAACAGAGAAGTAACGTATTATGAGATCTTTGTTATGTCTACTTTGCTTTACAACGTAGAAAAGCGTTGCGACTGGTTCTATCCACCATTGCAGGATAGCAAAATCGAAGAAGTTACAGGAAAGTCAATCAAAGAATGGAAGAAATTCCTATCACAAAAAGAGAAATAGTATGGGATTATTAGACATGTTCAAAGGTAGCAAGAATCAAGCGTCGGCATTCGGTATGATTGCAGATTTTCTTGCTAATCCACAGAAGTTGAAAGACACTTTGCTAAAGCAACTCTATCCACATATCGAAAGTGCATTGACAAAGTATCTTGATTCAGTAGAGTTGAATGAAGATGAAATGACAGCTGGTGTGATTCTCTTTAAGAGTGGCGACGGGAAATTATCCTACGTCGTTGCAACATTCGACCAGCACGATAATGTAGTACGACAGTTGGATTCTCAGGACGTTGCGTCGAAGCTTGACGAATTATCAGCAAATCTAAAACTTGACTAACTATGGCATTAGGATATAACGCAAACCTCCCAAATGGTGACCTTGACGATTTTCTATCTGAGATGAATCAGGAAAAAGCAAGCTATTCAGACTCAGAAGATGAGGGTATTGATGAGATACTCCCACCAAACGAAGATAATTCCTCAGAGGGCAATTATGACGGTGGTAAAGATGGCGACGGTGGAGAAGAAGAAAGAGTCGGTTTTGATCCTGGTTTAGCGTCGTTGTCTGCTGAATTTGCAGCAATGATTACAGACTTGGCAATTCCAGCTCTGATTGCAATGTTTGTCAAATGTGATCCTCAGAGATTGCAAGCGACGACGGATCAGTTAGAGAAACTGACAAAAGCATATTCACAGTATCTGCAGACAAAGCAAATCCAACTTACTCCAGGCTGGATGCTAATCGGTGTTATTGCGTCCGTCTATGGCACTAAGATTCCTATCGCACTCCAGGAACAAAAGTTGAAGGAGAAGGAAGAAGAGTTGAAGACAAAGGAGAAAGAGTTGGAATTGCGAATGAAGGAGTTTAACAACCAACGTAATTCAGCCTATGAGAACGGATCAGAATAATGCCGAAACTGAAGGACGTAGACCGTTCATGACGATGGTTCTTGGCACTAATGGCACAGGCAAAAGCACAATCATGAGAGAGATCCTTGATAAGTGCAACGCTAAGAAAGCCTTAATAGTCACGAACCATATTGAAGAGTGGCGCGACGTTCCAGAAGTGGACCTTACAAAGAGAGACGATTTTATCTTTGAAGGAATACGTAAAACACGTTGTTTTCCTCCAACAAAGACCGATATAGGCACGTTGGCAAAGCTAAGATACTTTCGTAAGGGAATTGTCGTGTTTGATGATGCACGACTCTATATGAAGGACGCAAAGACCGATAATCTGATAGAAGATCTTATGATTTCGTATCGTCAACAGGAGTTAGATATTTTCGTTGTGGCGCACGGCTTCACGAAAGTAAGACCAGTCTTCTACAGCCATGTATCGAATATCATTCTGTTCCGCACGTTGGATTCCGTAGCATACCGAAAAATGGAGTTAGGAGAAAACTATCAACGAATTGTAGACACACAAACTGAAGTAAACAAAAAAAGTGAGAAAGATCCGCACTATTACAAGCGAATCAAACTGTGGTAATCTATGCCAGAATATAAATCCATGACAAAGAAAGAATTTGCTGAAAAATGCGGTGTATCAGTCAGGACACTAAACCGATGGATAGACCGCATTGATGTAAGAGTGTTAGCCGAAATAGGCTATCACTCCAACGATCATTTTCTCACTCCACGTGTGGTGGCATACTTTGAAAGACAATTCGTAATTGTGTAGTATTAGGTAATATATTACAGAATATTACACATTCATACACTTTTCGGACACCGATTTTTCATGTCTACATAGTTTTGCCATCAGAAAACAAATAACATTCAAAAACAAATTTTATTATGGATCAGATTAAAACAGCTGTAATTATCAGCATCATCAATCTTGTGATGGTAGGTGTCGTAATTTACGCACTTCGTGACAACTTTTCGAGCAAGAAATCTACAGATGTAGTAGCTCAGTAATTAATTAACAAGTAAAGCTAAACAAAAATGGCAGGACAGAACATTCTTGGCGGTGGAATCAACCGTTCAAACGTACAGAGAATCGTGCGTACAAAAGCAGAAGGCTCAAACTACATCGGAGCAGGAGACAACTTGCTTGACTTCGGAGCATCACAGAGTTTCCTAAAAGAGGACAACTGCGGTAAGATCTTCTCATTCAACCTACACAATGCTGGTTCATCAGCAAAGCCAGTAGCTCTATTCGCTGGTAACTTCGCTGAAGGCTCAGACTACTTGGATAACTCTAACATCATCGTAGAGGGTACAGTAGCAACTGACGTAACTGCAACAGGTACTCCAGAGCGTATCGACGCATTGATCGCATACTTGAAGGCTAACCCTTCACGTCTACGCGCTATCAAGATCAAGGTAGACGATGAGTCTCAGTTGGATTATCCAGTGATCTTCCGTCACATCAACCCATTCAAGGGTAAGCAGGACGAGAAGCGTATTCCAGCACAGTATCAGCGTTCAGGTGATAACAACACTAAGGTTATCGAGCTAACTGACATCAACTGGATTCTTGGTGCAGACAACATCCTTCTTACAACTATCGGTGCTGGTCGTTCAGTAGTTGTGTCTTTGGTATTCGGTGCATCTTTGGATACAGAGATGGGATTGATGAAGAAGGCTGACGAGGCAAACATCAACATGGCTAACTTGGGTGTAGCAGCTCAGTAATCAACATAAAAGCAACATCCTATGACTCACGTTATTGGTGAGCTTGAAGAACGAATGAGAGCGAACCAGTCTGGTTTGCTCTCTTTGTTTTCTCAGGCAGGCATACCGACAGGCGACATAGTTAGGATTAATGACTTAGTAATTCTCCGTAATGTTTCGCACGGACTATATCAAGAAGCAATGTTGATGCTTTTTCCTGAAATTAAAGCGGAAGCGTCTCCAGCATTCTTCTATTCCAACAAAGATTCCGAATACGAAACCTATCAAGAGTCGATGGATAGATTAGGACTTGATCCTAATTACAGATACTATGCGGATCAGAGCAATTTTGATTCTGTTGAAAATCAGGTAGTGTCTTACAAAACCATTTTGACATATCTTGGGTACGGTGTGATCATTGCAGTGGTCGCCTGGCTACTATGGTATTTCTACAAAAAAATGAAGTAATATGGCAAAACTAAAACTTAAACAATCTGACATTAAGAATCAGGTAAAAATTGGTGCAGCTAAAGACATTTCTGCTGTAGATCCAAAAACAATCAAAGAAACTCTTTCTGTGATTGGAGTATCAAGGGGTGTAAATGGCATGAATGGTGCTCTTCTTCAGGGATACAAGACTAAGAAGTTCTACGCTATTACAAGCAGATGTTCTAACTTGTTTTATTGGGTTTCGTGATGGATAAGAACACATTAGTATTTCTCATTATCGTTCTTGCAGTTGTGGTTGTCGTTGGTTTCCTTTTCTGGAGATCTTACGAATCGCAAAAGGCAGAAACAAACCGATCTGATGTCGGAGTCGCTATTGCGGACAATGCAGGTGGTGTATTAAAAGAAGTCGCTAAAATTTGGCAGGTCGGAGGTAGATCATGAAAATAAAATGGTTTGATACGTTTCCTGAGAATCCGTCAAATCCAGCTCGCACCGACATGCAGCACGGAATCATAGAGATCAATAGGTCTGCTTATGATTTGCTTCCACAATACGTCCAAAAATTCGTTATTCAGCATGAAATAGGGCATTATGTTTTGCAGACGTTATCCGAAACGAAAGCAGACGATTTCGCACTAAAACAAATGGCTCTAAACTCAGAATATTCGCTGAAACATCATGTCGACAGCGTGTATATGCTTGCAAGAGACGATGTGAAACGCAAATATCATGCGTTGCTTTCTGTGCTGACGGTGATGGCGAATTTAGGTGATGCAGAAGCAATCGAACTATTAAAAAATCAAAATCATGGATAAACAAAAGGTAAAAATAATTCTTGTCTCGATAGCGGTGCTGCTTGCTATCTTCCTACTCTACCGTACTCTTTCCCGAATTTCGGATAATAAGACTGCAGCTGCCGGAAAGATAGACAACGCTAATGCGGAACTAACTATTAGACAAAATCAGGACGCATACACGGCACAGAGAGAGGATCAGAAGAAAAAGGATGAAGAGACTAAAGTTGGTTATCTTAGTGAAGCTCAGATAGCAGAAGGTTATCAAACACTAAGCGACTATTTAGACTCCCTTTCGGACAATCAGAAAGAGACGTATAAGTCTATGCGTTCCGACTATATCCGTGTCATTGGTAAAGATCCAGGATTGATGTCTTATCAGGATCTTCAGAAGTGGTCTGAAGAGTATGAGAAGTGGGCAGCTCTTAATGAGCGTTATATCGAGTTGACAGGACATTCCGCATCGTTCCTTGATCCTGACTTTGATACGGTTGCCGAAATGGAATCTGCTATTGTGTCTGCTGAAACAGATATTATGAATGGCAAGTTGCAACTTACTGCAAAATGGAATGATGCTTATAAGGATTTCATCTATGGTCTACCAGAGTTGCGCGACATCAGTCTTGACGTAATCAAGCAATGGATTGCTATCCCTGAAGACATGCAGAGCCTACGTGATGATTTTATAGGCTTGCAGAAAAACTTTGTTGAGCAAAGAATGGGACAGCTTGATAGACTATATGAGCGTCTTGCTGATTACTTTAACGGAGGCTATATTATCTGGAAGTCGAGTGCTCACCGTAATGTTAAGGGTGCAAACGATATTCCAGCTGGTACTCTTGATGAAGTAGGATCTTTGTCGTTCAACGATATGGCTTATCTAACGGACAAACTTAGACAGTCTGGTGGAGTTCAGATTTATACTCGTGTTCAGGGAAATAATCCGTCTGAAAAGAAAACTTTCACAAATTTCGTCGACGCTTGTCTTGCTGTTGCATCGTTCCAGCAACAATGTAAAGAAAGTGTAGGTATTGTAGGAGCAGTTTTCTCTTTAGGTATATCTGCTGCAATCGAGAAAAACAACAAAGTTTTGAATTATATGCCAGATCGTGCAAAAATCGTATTTGATAGAGCAGAAAAAGCTACTGGTTCAGTATGGACTACGTTTGGAAGGACAAAAGATGTTTTGTGGTCTGTGGTTGCTGGTTACTCTCAGAGATCATATCGTTTTGGCGACAGAATGTACGAAGATATAGAGTTGGGTAACGCAACAATCTGGGATTGGGTGGAATCAGTAGACTATCAGGGCATGTAATAAATAATAAACGCTATGGAAGGACAGACATTTAGTATCGAAGTAATCGAGATGCAGTGTGCAGCTGAGTGTGATGGTAACGCTCAGGTCACTACTCCGATTGAGATTGAGGAAGAAATTCCTACAACAACAGTAAAAGAAAAAGTTAATTCAGAAGAAGAATACAACACTATGGAAAGAGTTTATGATCCGCAGACAGAATCTGCATTCACACAACATGACGGAGTGATTTACGTCCGTACAACTGACGCAGCAACACATTGGTTGCTTGTAGCTATTTTGGCTATGCTATTCCTATTCATGATTTTCAGATGTGAGTAATATGGGAAGTGATAAGAGATTAGCAAACGTGGGTGTAATAGTAGAGATTGATCCGTCGTCAATCTTACTATTAGCCGTCGCTATGACATTGCCAGTTTTGGCATACTGTCTATTAAAGAACCTTTAATTTTTTGAAGTATGAGTCAGACAACTAAAATCATTATCGTAATCGCGGTGCTTGCTGTGATCGGAGTACTCGCATGGTACGTTTACAGTAAGAAGAAGAAAGATACTGAGTCAACGGAGACTACTGAGACTCCAGGAACAACAACAAAAGGTGGCACAAGCGACGCTGCAAAGGGAGTAAACTTGGGTGGTGTTATCCTTCAGGATGTTTCTAAGTCAGGACTATTCTAATTTGATTGCCTATGAAATTCAACAAATTGCCAGCCGAAATAAAATGGATCTTGATTGCATTGGCGGTGTTGGTTGTGTTGTTTATCGGCTATTATGTTTGGCACAAACTTACATCTATTGAAGATGTAGCATCCTCAAACAGAGCCATCGAACAGGCAAACAGAGAGATAGACGTTAATCAGCTCACAATTACCGATGAACAAGCTGAAACGCTTGCAGACAAATTCTGGAATGCAATAGTAGGACCAGGTACGGATTATGAGGCGATAAAAGACGCAATATCTTATTGTAAGACACGTTCAGACGTTTTGAAGGTCGCTGCTACATATAGAATTTTGCATGGTTCATCATGGTTGTCGTCTGGAACACTATGGAAAGATCTTACAGACGATTTGGATCAGAATCAAATTCGTGATTTCAATCGGATTCTCGCATATAAGAACGTAGAATTTACAATTTAAGGACTATGGAAGCAAAGACAAAAACAACACTAATCGTTATCGGTTGCGTACTTGCTGTTGCATTGGTTGCATTCTTGGTGTGGAAGATGCTAAAGTCTGATGAAGTATCAGAAGTGAACGATCCTGATTTTCCACTACAGGAAGGAAGCAAAGGAGCAAAGGTGAGAATACTGCAGGAGTATTTGAATCGTGAACTTGCAGAGCTTCAGAAGGAAGCAGAAGTATCTCCAGTATTCCTAACTGTAGATGGCATTTTCGGTCCGAACACAGCCACTGCATGCAGAATGGTATTCGGCACAGAAACAGTCTCAAAATCACAGTGGAATGAGATTTAATCTTAGCAAAAGACAAACTACAATAGTATTGGCGGTAGCGTCAGTGTCGCTTATAGCAGCATTGGCGCTGGTGCTATACTATTTCTTTGTAACAAACGTAAAAGAAGAGGAGGTAGATATGTATCAATTCAAGCATTTCAGTTGGGATGAACTGACGAGATCAGACATCGCAAAGCAATATGGAGTCTCCAACGCTCCTGGCGAAGAGGAAAAGAGAAACTTGATAGCGCTTGTCATGAAAGTGTTAGATCCACTTCGTGACAAATACAAGAATCCTATCCGTGTTAATTCGGCATATCGTACTCCATTTGTAAACCAGAAAGCAGGTGGAGTATCATCTTCACAACATCTTAAAGGTCAAGCAGCAGACATAACTGGAGGAAGCAAAGAAGAGAATAAGAAAATCTTTGAAATCCTAAAGACTATGGAATTTGACCAGCTTATTAATGAGAAGGATTATAGCTGGATTCACGTTAGTTATAAGAGAATCGGTTACAATCGCCATGAAATCAAAAATCTATAAATCATGATATTCAATTCAGCATCAGACATAGACGCAATCGGCTATGATCAAATCATAGAGTTTCCCGATTCAGGTATCACGTATCTAATGAGAATAGATACTAAGAGATACGACAAGACTGCAGACGCTCTAAGCCAACCAATTTGGCAAATCAAGAAGATAACAGAGACTACTGCAGACGGTTCTACTACGACACTAATTCAGTATGCAGAAGGAAGAAACGGCTATAATTTCAAGGCTTCTGACTACGCATCATATACATACAAATTCAGAGAAGAATAAGCTATGGCATACAAGCAGAAATTAAATCCACGTACAGGCAAATTCGACCTTGTTGGTGGAGGTGGCGACGGTGGCAAAACGGAGGTGACATCTGTTGACAAAACCGTAGCCGTCAAGCCTACCACAACTGGAGTAGATTTGTCGGTGAAAAACAGAGTTCTTCTCGACGACGACGAAACAGGTTCTTACGTTCCTGTTCCAGCGACAGTGAAATTCTTTTCTGAAGGAAATCTAATTGAGGTTACGGACGACAAC
>JAZUGF010000148.1:0-1706 GCA_045641065.1 Paludibacteraceae bacterium
CAACCACTGTAGAGAACTTAGAGAAATCACCAGTGTTAGGAGCTCCGATCTCACCTGTGATCTCCTTACCATCGATCAAAAGCTGACATGAAGCCGACGCGTTATCTGTAGCAGCGGCGATAGTCACTGTATATCTTGAAGTCTCCTTCACATCAACAGTATAGTTCATCCACTCACCAGCTTGGTTGTAACCTACAACGAATCCAGTTCCGTTAGCGTAGATATCAATTCCGTCGTTACGGAACTTCTCTCCACGATTCTCCTCGTCCTTATCATTGTAAGCGACACCCTGTCCTCCAAAATCGTACTCCTCAGCCTCGATTGTTCCTGGGATAGACGCAGGTGAACCATTGTATGGACCTTCTGACTCAGCTCTTGTAGCAGGAGTAGTTGTAGATCCTCCGTTACCACCGTTGTAGCCAACCTCATTGCAATTCAAAGAGAACTTGCTGACGAACTTCCAGATCTCACGTACTGAATGGTACTTATCGTTTGAAGGCCAGTGACCTTTGCCATAAATCTTATTCAAGCAAACCTCAACACCACACTTACCATTCTTCCAAAGGTAACGAGTGGCAGCACCGTCGATAACTGACTCGACTGGAGTGGCATCACAACCGTTTGCCTTAGCCCAAGCCTCAGCCTGCGCGTAGGCACCCTGTTGATTCTGCTGCATACCGTTGAAAGTACCCTGCCATGGCTCATAGTGAACCACGTCGTCCTTATCTCCATTTGTATGGATGATTGGCATAGGGCGAGAAGGCTTTGCTGTCTTGTCGCCAATTGGATAACCAGAAACTGGTGCACAAGCAGCAATCTGATCTGCCATGTTGTTCGCTACAGAGTATGTAAGCATACCACCCATAGAGAAACCAGACATATATACACGATCCAAATCGATATCATACTTAGACTTCATCTCCTTGATGATAGCCTTAATCAAAGCAATATCGTTTCCATTTGCTCCCAAATCCCAAGTTGAACCATCCGACTGTGGATAAACGACAAGGAATTTAGCAGTATCCGCAACAAGATCCCAACGAGACTGTTCCTTCTGATAAGCGATATCCTGTCCCATACCGTGACAAGAAATCACCATCGGTCTGTTCTTTCCCATTCCATTAGGTGCGTAGACATCAATAGTACGGTTCTTTCCGTTTACATTGATTGTGCTTTTAACACCAGGATAAGTCTGAGCAACTGCCGATACTGAAAGCATTGCTCCAATAGCGGATACAATTGCTGATTTGTAAAGTGTTCTCATGATATTTGTGTATTAGATTATTTTACATATTTGATTGATTTGCCGTTTGCACCGACTAGGATGTAAACACCCTTCTCTGCAAACTTAGCGTCGAAGTCAGCCTTAGTGCTGAATGTCACATTGCCAAGCATCTTACCGTTAGCATCACATACCTTGTAATCTCCGGAAGGAATCTCAGCAACTACCTCGTTTATACCTGTTGGATCAGCGCTCTTAACCTTGATCCAGTCTACGTTAACCCAAGACGACTCAATCTTTAGAAGCATCTCGTGCTTACCTGCAGAAAGTTTAACTACCTTATCAGAAGCCAACTCCTTGTAAGTAGTCCAGTCGCCAGTATCTTCTGTGTTGAATACAACCTGCTTTGTCTCGTCACCGTCGAATGTGATAGAGAATGAAGATTCACCGCCCTCGTCTGAAACGTTGGCAGACAAGATATAAT
>JAZUGF010000149.1:0-2053 GCA_045641065.1 Paludibacteraceae bacterium
GCAGGATTATAGCCTGTGATCTCCGTGCCGCCAAGCTATCTTCTACACTCGAAAAGATATTTGAAAATAAATGATTCGGGAACTATGGCATCACAATAGAGTCGTATAGCATTACGAGACTTCGCCCAAGGGAGTTTTTGGTGAAGTGGAGTTTTGACATGTAGCTTTCAATACAAATCATCATTCTGAACGAAGGTTATAGCCTCGTTCATAGAACTCACATGCAGTTTGTCGAAGAGACGGCTCTTGTGAATGTCTGCTGTCTTATCATCAAGAATCTCTGTTCGTTTACACCAATTGAAAATTGCCTATTACAGCGAATGAATATCGTAAAAACAATTAAAAATTAGCTAATTATTTTAAAATCCAACTGAAAATGATGCAGTAATTTTGTATTTTCTTTCTCTTTAATATATGTCACAAAGCATAGTAAACGATAAGAAGCGATTAGTAGCAGAGTGTCAATCAGGAAGCAAGGAGGCACAAGGACTGCTTTATACCACATACCGACGTAAGATGTTGAAAGTAATCCGTCAGTATGTGGCAGACTATGATATGGCACAAGATATTCTACATGATGGTTTTCTAATCATTCTATCGCAGATTCAATCACTGCAGAAACCTGACAGTTTGGATTATTGGATGGCAACTATAATGAAAAATCTTGCCATCCATACACTGTCGCAGATCGAGTTCGAGGACATACTTAATGAACAAGAAGAAGTGGATGAGGACGAAATTATTAATGACGTTTCGTATGACGAACTAATGGCTCTTATAGAACAACTGCCTTTGGGGTATAAGACTGTATTTAGATTGGCAGTGCTAGAAGGTAAGTCGCATCAAGAAATTGCAGATATGCTTGGCATCTCCCCAAAATCTTCTGCATCACAATTGTCTCGTGCAAAAGAAAAACTACGTCAACTAATAACAGAACATAGAAAGAAAGCAGGATTATTGGCAATACTATTATTTGTTGTAAGCATTTCTTACTATTACTGTATTAACATATATATATATGGAGATGTGACAACAACAGAGATTGTGAGAAATGAAAAGAATCAACAGCATGTGAAAGATGACAAACAAGATATTGAATTCATCAAATCAGATATATTAAACGCTCTGACGAAGTCAAACGAGTCTGTATCAAAGAATACTGCAGATTCAATACTTATCGCAAGTGGTTATAAAGACAGCAATATAATACTATGTGAGACTGTCGATTCTGTCGGACAGCATAGTGATACGACTAAGATTGTACAACATAAAGATATGGTTGCTACTACGTTATACGCAGAAAAAGAAATCAAATACATTTCGCATCCACATGATAAGAAATGGAGTGTGAATGTTACTACCAATGCGTTAGGAGTTGGTTCTAGTAGCAATGATGTTAAAATTGGAAATGGTCCGATGGCTGATCCAGATCCAAATGGAGGTAGTAATAGTGATACGAAAGAAGAAACGACATCAGTACAACATCGAATACCATTAACTATCGGTGTCCGCGTTTCCAAGGAACTTTCTCCCAAATGGGGATTGGAAACAGGTGTACAATATAGTCTACTCCGTTCTGATATTACTAATAATATTGGTGATTGGTCTTATGTCAAAAATGTAAAGGCTCATTACATAAGCATTCCTATAGCTGCAAGATATCACTTCTTGCATAGTAAGAGGACTGACGTGTATGCAACTAGTGGAATGAGCTTTGATCTGCCTGTGGGGTCGACAATAGACAGCGAGATAACGGATGAACACTCAAAGCTTCACTATCCAATATCATTCTCTTTTAGTTCTGGCATTGGATTTGAAATCCAAATTTCTCCAACAACAACTTTGTTCATTCAACCGTCCTTGAACTATCACATTATGAACAAGTCTGAGCATCCGATTTTGTGGCAAGATCAACCATTATCATTTGAACTACCTATAGGAATCAGGTTTTCTTGGTAAAAAAAAGTCTGCCCATGCAGTAAATATCGATATTTTTACTCTATATAATAGAAAAGGATTCAAGAACAATTTCTTCAACAAATCAAATTAAATA
>JAZUGF010000150.1:0-63460 GCA_045641065.1 Paludibacteraceae bacterium
GTGAGAATCGAATATTTAAGTCAATTTTTGATTTTTTCGATTTTCAAATATCCATTCAAGTCTCAAAGAGTTAAAAAGAGAGTATATCGCAACTTTCTTAGTTTTGATACACCCTCTTTATTATACTTGCTCGCCCTACTGGCTCGCAATTATGGGTGAGTTAGGGCGTTCCGCCCTTAACAATCCTCATTTGTAAAAATACGTATTATTTCGCTATAATCAAGAATTCAGTACGACGGTTCAAAGCTCTACCTGCATCTGTTTTATTGTCAGCGATAGGTTGTTCTGCTCCGTAACCCTTATATTCCAAACGTGAAGCATTGATTCCATTCTTCACAAGATAATCATATGCTGTCTTAGCACGTGTGTCAGACAATTTCTTATTATATTCAGCGTTACCCTTGCTATCTGTATGACCACACAAACGAATCTTAACAGTTGGGTTAGTCTTCATGAACTGAATCAAGTTGCCCAACTCATTATAAGAAGCTGTCTTCAATGTAGACTTGTCAAAGTCGTAGAAGATATTCTTCAAAGTAATCTTCTTGCCGACCTCAATCTTTTCAAGAGTCATACCCTTCTTTTCATCAATTTTGACTGCCTTATCATTATCAAAATGCTCACTGATAAGCATATAGCCACGTTTATTGACATTCAAACCAGTTTCCTCTCCTTCTGGCACACATGTGACAAATTCACCTGTTGTTCTATCAGAAACTGATGTAAACACCTTCTCATTGGTCTTGATACTATAGACATTGATCTTAGTTTGAACTGGTTTACCTGTTTCTTCATCCACAATCTTACCTCTGCTATACTTCATCTTCTTCATCGGTTTCAACGGGCTCTTGTTCATGTCTATCTCATACACTTCTCTACCCTTACCATTTTTCTCCTGACCATCAGAAGAATAGAAAGCCTTATCACCATTGGCATTCACAACAAAACCGATTTCGTCTCTACAAGTGTTTAGCGGATAACCCATGTTCTTAGGTTGGCTCCACTTTCCATTCTCATCCTTATATGAGACGAAGATATCCATCTTACCCAATCCCTTGTGGCCCTTTGAAGAGAAGAACAAAGTATGGTTGTCCGCATGGATAAATGGAGACTGTTCATCATCAGCAGTATTGATTGGAGCACCGATATTTACTGGCTCAGAAAATGCAAGAGTACCGTCGTCCTTAATTGAAACCTTACACTTCCAGATATCCGACTTACCTAATCCACCAGGACGAGTGCTAGCAAAATATAGTTCATCACCAGTTGGGCTCAAACTTGGATATGTCTCCCAATATTTCGAGTTAAGAGGAGCTCCCGGATTGATGGCTCTCGACCAACCGTCACCCTCACGAATAGAATAATAGATATCGCATCCACCCATACCCTGCTGGCGGTCACACGCGATAAAGAAAAGATAGCGACCATCCAAAGAAAAACATTGAGCACCCTCGTTACCTATTGAGTTAAGCGACTGACCTGCATTCTCGATTTTGCCCCACGAGCCATTCTGTTTCTTTGAAATGAAAATATCCTCATGCACACCTTTGCCGACAGTCGACTGACCTTCCAGTTTACCAATATTAACCGTCGTAGAGAAAAGACTCTCGTCGGCAGTAATAGAAGGCCAATAGTCATCATATTGAGTATTAATATTTGGGCCCATATTCTTTGCCTGGAAAGGAATTGGCGACGACGCGAGTTCAATTCCATCCTTACACTGAGCTATTGCCTTCTGAGCCAACTTATAATAAGTCATCTCCTTCTGCGGAATCAACTCATAAGTAGCGATTGCCTTTTCATAGTTACAAGTATTATGGTAGGCCTTAGCAAGACGCATCACAGAATTATAGTAACGAGGAAGTTTAGGTTTAGCCACACCCTCAAGAGTCTGAATCATCTTAGTCTCATTATTCATGTAGCCATAAAGTTCAGAAAGAGTCCAAGCCGCATCTACAAACTCCTTGTTTCCCCTCACCAAAGCCTGAAGTTTTGGCAGAGCCTCAGTATACTTACCGTCACCCATTAGTAGGACCGCTGTCTCATATTCCTTAACCTCTTTTTTGCTTGCGTAAGTAGTCTGTGCCGACGCAAAAGACGAAGACAACAGCAATACACATATTACATATAGTACCTTTCTCATATTTCAACTTATTAAACACTGTAGAGACGCACTGACGTGTGCCAAAACAGATCATGTGATTCAAAAAATAAATTCATTTAGTAGATTCGGATTGACCGTCATTAGAAGAAGTATTTTTCTTTTTAAGCAATCCGAGTTTCTTTTTTCTTTCCCACTCTGCTTTCTTCTTCTGGTATGCGTCAAAACGACTTTCCAAATATCCGTCTGCCATATATAAATCAGTTAACATTACAAATGTACGAAAAAAAGAGATAGGAAACGTTAAAAAAACTTAACCCCCTTTTAACATATCAAAAGTCGGCATAAAACTTATGCATTTATACATTTTCACGTCAAAAATGCAAATAGTCATACTGGACTATGCTTTTGAGAGAATTTGAGACAAATAAGCGATGTCAAAATTGTATATTTTTCGTATAAAAAGTGTTAAAATGTAATCATAAACAGCAAAATAGAATAAATATAAAAATCACTAAAAAATGCTTGTAGAACACAAAAAAGAATTATCTTTGCAATGTTTTTGATGATAATGTAAGGATGAAGACTAACAAAAATAATTATTAATAAAAAACGTGGGGTTGACAAAGCTTAGTTGATTAAAAAAACTAAAAAACAAAATGAAAAAATTATTTGTATTGTCTTGTGCAGCTCTTGCATTGGCAGCATGTACAAGCGAAGAGGAGAACAGCCTTCTAGGTGGTGATTCTTCAAACCAGGCCTCTAATCTAGTTAAAGTTTCCGCAATCACAAGAGGTTTCGGTGAAGGTTCTTTGAATGTTGCGCCTACAAGATCAGGAAACGACATGAGTGTTCTTTATGTTCAGGCAGACAAGAATAAGGAAGTTGGTCCAGACAATGTAATGCTTGTTACAAACCAGATTTCTTGGGATTACGTAGGAGTAATCGCTAACAAGGCAACAGGTTTCATGCACGGAGAGAACGGCTGGGCTGTTAAGGATTTGGCTACAGGTCACCTTGACAACGATCGTATGACATACTCTTGGTTCATCAATGAGCAGGGAGAGAGACAGAGTCTTGAGTCAAACAGCCAGGGATTGCTACTTGTAGGTCCTAACTGTGATTTATCAAAGTTCGACCAGAACGGTAACCGCGCTATCTTCAACGTAGGTAACGAGTGGTTTGAGAACTCATTCAAGAGAGCTGAGGATTTCATCAACGCTGCTTTCGCAACAGAGGGTACAGTAGTTAACTACGGTGGTCAGAACCCAGGTGAGGTTTCAGACTTGACTTACACAGAGTACAACTACGAGGGATTCAGAGTAATCAAGGTTGAGCAGACTGCATTCCAGAACGGTTCTGTAGCTGGCACAAACGACAAAGCTAAGGCTCCTTGGTTTGAGGGTCTTTGGAATTCATTCCAGACAGACGGTAATACTAAGACAATTGACCACAATGTAGTTATCGTTCCAATGAATGATATCACATTCAGCGGTACAAACATGAACTGTAACATCTTCGCTCCTGGCAAGAAGGTTACAATCGCAGGTGGTGGTGCTCCTTCAGGTCTAGTTATCTGTGACGAGTTGACTATCATGGCAGGTACAGAGACTCACGGATCTTGGACTCCTGAGTTCCCTGGTAAGAAAGAGGACGAGCCAGTTCCACCAGTACCAACTACTTGTGAGACTAACTTGGTTATCGATCTTGATATCAACGCTGATTACATCGTAATCGCTGACGACTTCGCTATCCAGAACGGTGACAAGCTTTACATGAATGCTGCTATCCCAGGTCAGGAGCACATCGGTGTAACTGACGGTAACGGTGAGGGTGCATACGTATTCGTAAACAAGGGTAACAACGTTCAGATCAAGGTTGACGATATCTGTGACCTATATCCTTCTTACATCGGTAAGGTAAATGAGGATGGTGAGCCATACATCAACGAGGTTGGTGAGCTTACTCTAGTAGTTTACTTGTGGCCAGGCAGCTTGGACAACGAGGGTCACTTCTCTTCAATCAACGTTGGTGAGGGTTACATCATCGGTGAGGAGAACGCTCCTGTACAGCACGCTATCAACAGTGCTGACTACAAGATCATGGTTTCTGCTTACAAGGGTCTACAGGGTGTAGGTGCTAAGGAAGACGGTTCATTCGACCAGACTGGTTGGTCTTATGTAAAGGTTTCTATCCACATCGCTCCTAGAGCTAACGAGGCATCTCGCGAGCCAATTGCAGAATAATTAGTTAGAAACTAATAAATACAAATCGTGCGACGGTAACTCCGCCGCACGATTTTTGTTTATACATATGATTAAGATTTAGAAGTTGACGAAAAATCATTACCTTTGCAGTCTCATTAAAAATGAACTAGTAAATAAAAGATTATGGAGAATACAAGATTAAATAGAATTGAAAGATTGCTACAGAAAGAGTTGGGAGACATGTTCATCCACGTCTCTTCCACATTCAAGGGTACTATACTTTCTGTATCAGAGGTGAGAATCTCACCAGATTTGAGCGTTGCAAAAGCTTACATCAGCGTCTTCCCTCAGAATCAGAGCGAGTACGTGATCGAAACATTGAAGAACAGCAGCCGTAGCATCCGTTATGAACTTGGAAAGAGAATCAAGAATCAGGTACGTGTAATCCCTGAACTAATCTTCAAACTAGATGAGACTCTTGACAAACTTGAGACTATTGACCGTTTGCTTGCTGTAGACAGAGATGCTGTAAACGCAGTCACAACTGAGTCTGAATCAAACGCAATCACAACACTCAAAATAAAAGAAGATTAAACAATTATGCGTTTCGAACTACGAGTCGCCCTACGCTACCTCTTTTCCAAGAAGAAGCAGAATGCCATCAATATTGTCTCTGGCGTATGTGCCACAGGCATTTGTGTGGCATCATTGGCACTCGTGTGTATCCTAAGCGTCTACAATGGATTCCAAAGTGTAGTTGGTGACCTATACTCTTCGTTCGACCCCGACTTGAGAATCCAACCTAAAGAAGGTAAAATCTACCCCGACACATTACCGCAGATAGCGGAAATCAAAAAAATCAAAGGCATCAAGACCCAAGCATCCGTTCTATCCGACGGTGCTGTGCTCATGAACGGAGAGAAACAAACATCAGTCACACTGTGTGGTGTGGATGCCAACTATTACAACATAGTCAACAAAGATGTCGTCTACGCAGGCGAATTCAATGTTGGGAAAGATGATGTCCCTTATATGGTGTTGGGAATCGCTCTTGCCGCCCAGCTTAACGCCAGCATCCACTTTGTCCAGCCAATCACCGTTTATGCTCCAATCCACGATGCCAAATTGAGCATCTCTAATCCTGAAGGAGCATTCAACCAGATGCAGATATTCGTGAGTGGATTATACTCAGTAAACCAACAGGAAACTGACTCCAAATTCGCATTCATACCACTCAACGTAGCAAGAGAAATGTATGGCTATGGAGCCCACGACATCTCTCATATTGACATAAAAATAGAAGATGGGGCAAACATCGCGTCAATCAAAAAACAAATCGAGGAAACACTATCCGATGTTGACGGCTACACATTTGAAGTGCTTGACAAAGAGACTCTCCACGCTGATTTCTACCGTATGCTACAGGTAGAGAAATGGGTGACATTCCTAATCCTCTTCTTCGTACTGATGATTGCCATCGTCAATATCATCGGTTCACTTTCCATGCTCATCATTGAAAAAAAGAGCGACATCCAGACACTTAAACATCTTGGAGCCACAAACAGCACTATCCGCAGAATATTCCTTCTTGAAGGATGGCTTGTCACAGCAATCGGTTGTATCGCAGGTGTTATACTCGGGCTTCTACTTTGCGGACTGCAGAGTTGGTTCGGAATCATCAGACTAAGTGAAGGTACCGACTTCGTAATAGAGTATTATCCCGTCGACGTACAATTCTTGGATATCATAGTCATCATCATCTCCGTACTTTCTATCGGATTGCTTACTGCCTGGTATCCGACAAAATACGCAGAATAATTGAAAATGAAGAATTAAGAATATGTGATGGGGAATTATTTAGCATTCCGCATTCCGCATTTCTAATTTAATTTGCTATATTTGCAGAATGGAGATGTCTTAAGTATAAGCCAATTATGACAAAGAGAATCTTACACATATTATCCGTTTTGACTGCATTTTTCTGTTCGGTCTGCAATGCGCAAGAAGCGAACAAAGAAGAAGGCATGGTATTTCATGCCACAGTGGAAAATGGAGACACTATCATGTTGGCTGGACTCCCTACTCTTTACGTTTTCCCTCCACTTGAATTCAAGAACGAGAAGCAGGAAAAATTCTATTGGCGTACAGTGCGCGACGTGAAGAAGACACTTCCATGGGCAAAGCTTATCGGCTCAATGCTTAAAGACCTTCACTCTCAGATGGAAGGAATGAGCGACAAAGAGAAGAAAGCTTTCATGAAAGTCAAAGAAGATGAGATATACAAGCAATACGAGCCAATGCTCAAAAAGCTTTCTTTGCGTCAAGGCAAAATGCTCATTACTCTTGTCGATAGAGAGTGCGATATGACGGGATACGAAATCGTAAAGGAGCTTCGTGGTGGATTCCGTGCATTCTTTTGGCAAGGATTCGCCAAAATCCTTGGTGCAGACTTGAAATCGGGATTCGACGAGACAAACGAAGAACATCAAATTGTGAACCGCATCATCCTACTTGTGGAAAGCGGTCAATTATAGTATAAGACGCGGATCATCGCGTCTCAGCAGCATTACAAAGAATATACAATGGCAGAAGAATTAGATTTTTCAAAACAACCAGTTGCAGACAAAGCTGTGACCTATGACGAGAACAACATCCGTCACCTCGAGGATATCGAGCACATCCGTCTTCGATATGGTATGTATATCGGTCGTGCGGGCGACGGTTCGCATTCCGACGATGGTATCTATATCCTTATCAAGGAGGCTATAGACAACTCCATCGACGAATACCGTATGGGAGAAGGTAAGCAGATCGAAGTGACGATGGCAGACGGCAAGGTCCGCATCCGTGATAACGGCCGTGGTATTCCATTGGGAACTAACAAGGCTGGTGATGACGTGATGATGATGGCTGTGTCAAAGCTAAACTCTGGTGGTAAATACGATTCCAAAGCCTTCAAGAAATCAGTCGGACTTAATGGTGTGGGTTTGAAAGCGGTGAATGCCCTTTCATGGAAATTTGCTGTCGGTGCATACCGTGATGGCAAATGCCGACGTATGGATTTCAAACAGGGAAAACTTGTTTCAGACACTGGTGTGGTGGATAACACTGAGAATGAACCACGCGGTACATTCGTGGAGTTTGAGCCAGATAACACAATCTTTGAAAACTACTCTTTCCGCAAGGATTTCATTGAGGAGCAGCTTCAGAATTATGCTTATCTGAACACTGGTTTAACTATTGTATATAACGGCAAGAAGGTGTCGTCAAAGAATGGTCTTAAGGATCTTCTTAACGATAGAATGACATCTGAAGCACTATACCCTATCATCCATTTCAAGGATGATGATATTGAGATCGCCCTTACTCACGGTGACCAAAACAACGAGGAGTACTACTCTTTTGTCAACGGTCAGAACACATCTCTTGGTGGTCCTCACCAGGCTGCTTTCCGTGAGGCTATCGGTAAAACAGTAAAGGATTTCTTCAATAAGAATCTTGACCTTGCAGACGTCCGCAACGGTGTTGTAGGTGCAATCACGATCAACGTTGAGGAACCGATGTTTGAAAGCCAGACTAAGAACAAACTTAGTTCAAAGACAATGACTCCTGGCGACGATGCAATCTCAATCAATAAATTCGTCATTGACTTCGTTGCTGACAAACTTGATAAATTTCTTCACATCAATGCCGATGTGGCAGAGAAAATGTTGGAGAAAATCAAGGATTCAGAAAGAGAGCGTAAGGCACTAGCCGGAGTCTCAAAAGCCGCTAAGGAGCGTACTAAGAAGATCAACCTTCACAATAAAAAGCTTCGTGACTGCAGTATCCACTTCAACGACAACAAAGCACCTAAGGGAGATATTGATACTCGTGATATAACAAGTATCTTCATCACCGAGGGAGACTCTGCATCAGGAAGTATCACAAAAATCCGTGATGTGAATACTCAAGCTGTATTCAGTTTGAGAGGTAAACCAAAGAATCTATACGGAAAGTCAAAGAAATTGGTATACGAGAACGAGGAAATGACTCTTCTTCAGGCCGCTCTTAATATTGAGGATGGTCTTGAAGGTCTTCGCTACAACCGCGTCATCATCGCAACCGATGCCGATGTCGACGGAATGCATATCCGTCTACTTCTATTGACCTTCTTCCTTCAGTTCTTCCCAGACTTGGTGAAGAAAGGCCACGTCTACATTCTTCAGACTCCACTTTTCCGTGTGCGTGACAAACAACGTACATTCTATTGCTACGATGAGGTGGAGAGAGAGAACGCCATCAAGGCTATCGGCAAAAATGCTGAAATCACTCGATTCAAGGGACTTGGAGAGATCTCTCCAGAGGAGTTCCGTGATGTGATCGGCAAGAATATCCGTCTTGACCAAGTACAGTTGAGAAAAGAGGATGCTGTGGCAGAAATTCTAAGTTTCTATATGGGTGTCAACACACTCGAGCGTCAGGAGTTGATTATCGAGAACCTACAGGTGGAAGAGGACGTTCCAGAAGACTAATCAGAAATGAAAAGAATCGCATTCATAATAAATCCCAAGAGTGGTACTAAGAGTAAGGAATCGCTTCCTGATCTTATTGAGAAGGTTTTGGATAAGGAGAAATTTGATGCCAAAATCGTCTACACTGAGTATGCTGGGCACGGCAAGGAACTCGCACAGCAACTTTCCGCAGAGGGATATGATGTAGTTGTGGCATGTGGTGGCGACGGTACGGTGAACGAAATCGCGTCGGCTATCGTGCATACCAACACTGCCTTGGCACTTATTCCACTTGGATCAGGTAATGGTCTTGGCCGTCACCTTGGTTACTCCATGAGTGCATCAAGAGCACTACAGCAAATCAACGAAGCAGAGGAGGAGCATATTGATTATGCCAAAGCCAACGACAGATGTTTCTTCTGCACATGCGGAACTGGTTTTGACGCTCACGTCAGCCACTCCTTCAGCAATATGAAGACTCGTGGTGTGCTCACATATCTAAAGGTGATGATTAGAGAGTATTGGCACTACAAACCATACAACTACGTTATCAAAGCCAACAGTATGGCCGTGCTACAAAAAGCCTTTCTTATCACCATCGCCAACGCAGCTCAGTGGGGAAACAACGCTTACATTGCTCCTGATGCAAATATCGCAGATGGAAAACTAAACGTCTGCATTCTTAAGCCATTCACCATGTTTGCTATTCCTGCAGTAATGGCACAATTGATGACAAAATCTTTCCTAAAATCAAGATATTTTACTTTCGTAGAGGCAACAGACATCACTCTTTGCAGAGAAGAGAGCGGAGAATTCCACATTGACGGAGAGCCTGTATTAGAGGAGAAAGATATCCATATACGCATCATACACCATGGATTGAAAGTGTTGATGCCAAAGAACGACAACAAATTCTTCCTTAACAAAGTGATCGACAATCTATGATAAACAAAGTTAAGAAAATAGAATATAGCGAGGTTGAATACACTGAATTGCCAGACAACGTAAAACAGTTGATCAACAAGGCCAAAGAGGCAACAACCACATCCTACGCACCCTACTCCAAATTTCATGTAGGAGCAGCATTGGAGACAGATGGCGGACACATCGTCTGCGGATCAAACCAGGAGAACGTGGCATACCCAAGTGGATTGTGTGCAGAGCGTACAGCAGTGTTCGCTTGTGGTGCACAGTATCCCAAAGAAGCCGTCATCACATTAGCAATAGCTGCTGAGACAGAAGGCAAGTTCTTAGGTCAGCCAATCGTGCCATGTGCAGGATGCTTGCAAGTGTTATTGGAGACAGAGAGAAGAGGAGGAAAAACCATTGATTTTTATCTCTATGGAACAGAGGTGATATATCATATAAAAGGAGTGGGATCATTCCTACCTTTCTCATTTGATATGTAAAGATTAGAAAGTCATGAGTGAAACAAGAATAGAGATATCAAACGCAGAAATTGAAGCTATGCAGCAAGAGATGTTGAACTCCAAAGAGGAGATCTTCATCGAAGAAGGCCGCATGACGTTGCGCACAGAAGGTTTGGTGAAAAAGTATGGAGAACGTACCGTCGCCAACAATGTGTCAATCAATGTAAAGCAAGGAGAGATTGTTGGTTTGCTTGGACCAAACGGAGCCGGTAAGACTACAACTTTCTATATGACCACAGGACTTATCGTGCCAAACGCAGGACGCATCTTCCTAGACAACGAGGAGATCACAAAAGATCCAGTCTACAGAAGAGCTCAGAAGGGCGTGGGATATCTACCACAGGAGGCATCCGTGTTCAGAAAGATGAGCGTGGAAGATAATATCAAGGCTGTGCTTGAGATGACAAACTTCTCCAAGGAGTATCAGAAAGAGAAGTTGGAGAGCCTCATCAACGAATTCAATCTTAACCACGTCCGCCACAACCTTGGAGACCGTCTTTCCGGTGGAGAGCGTCGTAGAACAGAGATTGCACGCTGTTTGGCTATCGAGCCTAAGTTTATCATGCTTGACGAACCGTTCGCCGGAGTCGACCCAATCGCCGTCGCCGACATTCAAAATATCGTGTGGAAATTAAAGGATAAGAATATCGGAATCCTAATCACAGACCACAACGTGGATGAGACATTGCAGATCACAGACCGTGCGTATCTGCTATTCGAAGGTAAGATTCTTTTCAAGGGTACACCAGAGGAGCTTGCTGCAAATGCCATTGTAAAGGAGAAATACTTGGGTAGAGACTTCGAGTTGAAACGTAGAAAAAGAGAAGACTAATGAACGAAAAAATCGTGAACGAGAATTACGATAAAGAGGATATCAAAGCCGCAATAGACACACTCCGCAATGGCGGAATCATCGTCTACCCTACAGACACAATCTGGGGCATCGGTTGCGACGCAAGAAATGAAGCGGCAGTAAAGAAGGTGTTTGAGATCAAGCGTAGAGCCGATTCAAAGTCGATGATCATGCTTGTTGACGCACCAGGACGTATTCCTCTATACACTGACGCAATGCCTGAAATAGCATGGGATTTGCTTGAGTGTGCAGACACTCCTACTACAATCATCTATTCCAAAGCAAAGAATCTTGCTCCCAATGTGATTGCTGAAGACGGAAGTGTTGGCATCCGCGTCACAAAAGAGAAGTTCAGCCATGCTTTGTGTGAGAGATTCGGTTTTCCAATCGTATCTACATCAGCCAACATCTCTGGCGAACCATCAGCTAAATTCTTTGCTGAAATCAGTGAGGAAATCCTTAACGCCGCAGATTATGTAGTCAAGTTCAGACGCGACGACAAGACTCCATCATCACCGTCGAAGATCATCAAGATCGAGGAGAACGGAGTGTTTAAGATAATTAGATAAACGTATCTTGCATGATTTAACGAGGATTGCAAAGAACGGAACGCCCTTGCCCACCCCACATTCGCGAACCCGAAGGGTGAGCGACAATAAAAGATCATAAGATAAAATCCAAATAAAAAGGCAGGATTTAATTCCTGCCTTTTGCGTTATACTCGATTCTTATAATCCTCAAAATATAATTTAGGTTCCCTCAATATTCCCCTTTCATTCTGGAATTCCGAAATTTCATCCTTCATATTCTGTATATGCATTGATATCATCGTATTTCTGAATATCTCCATATCATCAGCCTCACGAGTGTCTTTAAGAGCCTGTATATATTGCGATTTCTGAGCCTTTGAAATCTTTATCGGAAACACATCGTTCTCAATCTGGATATAATTCATCAGTAATCGTGACATTCTACCATTTCCATCAGCCCACGGATGAATAGTCACAAGGTTAAAATGGGCATCTATACTCAATTCATATATCTTGGCAATATCTCCCGTCACCAACGATTCGCTACTCGAATTTAGCCAAGCACAAAACTCTTTCATCTTGGTGGGTACCTTCTCAAAACTCATATATGATGGTCCACTAAAACCTGCCCTCACATTCAGTTTCCTATAGTCACCATCTGCAGAAGAGAAATTTCCTACTGGTGTAAAATATTCAGTACCAGTATTCTTCATCACAATAGCAGAAAGCATTTTCAACAATGATTCAGTGATTGCAGGTTTCTGCTTAGCAAATTCATAACACTTATCATAAGCCTTTTTCAAATCCAGGTTCATGAAATACTCATTTATGTTATGACCGCTTTCCACTGCTCCCTCTTCGAACAATCTGTAATTCTCAATTTCGGTGATTGTAGAACCTTCGATGGCGGTTGAATGTGTAATTATGGAATACAAATAAAATTTGGCATAATCGATCTGATTGATTACGCCTAACTTATTGAATTTCTTGTATATTGCTAAAAGTTCTTTTTCTAATCCTTTTTCCATTCCTCTATATTATGAGTATAAGACGGGGACTCGCCCCGTCTCTACTATTCATTTCTTTCCCTTGCAATACTCCACAAACTCTGGAATATTGGAGAAACGTCGCTCCGACAAGAATATAGAATCTTTTTCAGTGTAGATGCCGTAGTTGCTTAAACGAACATCCTTATTGTCAGGCATATACTTAGTAATCTCATTATACTTAAAAACCTTGCCCTTCAACAATCCTGGAATACCAAGTTTCCACTCCACAATTCCTTCTTCTGTTGCCTCATAGATTGGAATATTCCACACCACAAAACCAAGCAACAAAAGAATCAATACCAAGTAAACTGGTTTATCGTAGTATCTGAAACCATAAGCCACAGCCATCACATATGCTATGACTAAATAGATCTTATACTGCAATTTAAGTTTCGTCTTCATCTTACCAGCGACGCAAATAAACCGGACTACCTACCTCAATCGAATCACCACGTTTGGCTTTGTTAGCCCAACGAAGCTCCCACGGACGCATACCAAACTCCTTAGCCAAAGATTCGTATGTATCTCCCTTACGAGCCTCAACTGCCTTTCTTCCTTTGACCTTTAAAATCTTATGGTATGGGCCGACGGCAATGCTACCCATCGCACTCTCTGTAAGATACTTCTTCTCAGTCTCAACAACAGCCTGATTTTCCTGTACAGTCTTAACAACTTCCTGGATATCAGTTTTGTTATCATACTTGTAAAGCTCGTAAGTCTCGATCAAATCAATAAGACGCTCAGCATAACGAGGTTCTGTGGCATAACCACACTGCTTCAAACCCTTAGCCCAACCCTTGTAGTCGGTAGGATCCAAAGTGAACAATGAAGCATAACGGGCCTTCTTCAAGAACAACGAATGATCCACAAACGACTGTTCTGGATTGTCATACTTACGAAAACACTCCTGAAGCTTATCGTCGTCGTGATATACACGCTCGCCCTTCCACTCGTTATGACATTTGATTCCGAAATGGTTATTGCTTTTCTTGGCAAGTTCACTCAAACCTGCTCCACTCTCAAGTAAACCCTGAGCAAGTGTGATACTTGCAGGCACACCGTTGGCACGCATCTCATCAACGGCAATCTTATTGTATTTTGAAATATAGCTGACGTAAGTGCTGTTCTTTTCCAAAGCGTTCGCAAACACGCAAACATTCATAAGGAATGCAGCCGCCAAAATTCTTATATTACACATAATGTTCTTTGTTTGAAAGACAAAGATATAAAATTCAATTCATAATGCATAATTCGTAATGCATAATTCGTGATTGTCGGGACAATAGTATCAAATTCCTTCCATCAAAAATTTCCTCAAACTTAAATGCGTCACTCCATTGTCGTCTGATTTGTTAACAAGTGGCGTCATTGAGATCACATATTTTGGATAATTGTCTTTGATAGCGTGGAGATTACCAAACTCACGTTCACGGGTAGCGTCGTCGGCTATGATATACGATGCTTGAATATATACTCTACTTCCACCTGGTTTATCGCAAACAAAATCGATTTCTCCAGCTTGTAGTTGCCCCACCATCACATTATATCCAAGTCGGATCAGATGATTATATATCACATTTTCAATCACTTTCTCAATATCACCTTCACGTCGTCCACCAGCAAGAAGATTACGTATTCCATTATCTTCAAAGTAGTATTTGTCATTACTTTCAAACAACTTCTTTCCATGCAGATCAAAACGATTCACTTTATGAATCATATATGAATCACATAATGCCTTCATATAGTTGATTATAGCAGCAGACGTAATTGTCTCTCCCTGCGACTTCATATATTTGGCAATACTATTGGCCGAAATAATCTTTCCTGCATTGTCAGCAAGGAATCGAATAAGATTTTCCAAGAATGGGACATTGCGTATCTGACTGCGCATAATGACATCCTTCAATAAAACAGTATTAAAAACATCCATCTGATATTCTCGTGCATCCTGTTCATCAAGTCCATAGCGGATCAAACCAGGAAGGCCTCCAAACTGAAGATATTTTGAAAGAGTTTCGTCACTATCATTAAGTTTATGAAAAGTCATAAATTCCTCATAACTAAGTGTCTGGACATAAACTTCCTTATATCTTCCTCCCACCTTATTGCTAAGGTCGCTACTCAACATATTAGAATTACTACCTGTAATAACAATCTCAACATCTGGTTCCTCATAGTAACTGCGTACGCTCTTCTCAAATCCTTCTATATCTTGAATCTCGTCGACGAGAATGTAATTCTTCCTTTCTGGATCACGATGCTCATCAATGTACGCGTTAAGATCCTGATACGTGCGGATTGCATCAAAAGCATGCTTCTCCTTGTTTATGTAGATAATGTTATTTTCTTCATTTTCAGAAACTTTATCTTTGAACAAACGAAGAATATAACTCTTTCCAACTCGCCTTTGACCAGTCAGAATGATTATCATATTTTTTCCAAGATGATGCTCTATCTTATCTATATATTTTTGTCTGAGAATCGCCAACATATCTTCCATACTGAATATCCTTTACAAAATTAGGAAATTTATTCTCTATAGAATACAAAATTCAGAAAATTCCTATTTTTATATTCTATAAAATACAAAACACTAAAAATATACACTTTTATTCTTTATAGAATACAAAAATTCAATGACAGCTCGCCCTCCGGGCTCGCTGAGAGAAGAGTTAGGGCGTTCCGCCCTTAACAATCCTCATTTTTAGTGAAACAACTATCATTAAAACACAACCACTCATTAAATTCAGTATGTTCCAAAATGGAACATGTGTCCAAATCAATCAAGCCATTTCATATCCTCCTCCCATCGTCTCCTTCACTACCCCATCCATTTCCAAGTCAAACAGCATATCGGAAATTTCAGCAATGGTTTTACCTAACTGTCGTGCTATAATATCCTTATGTGATTGTCCTACCGACGCGAGGAATTCCACGAGTTGTCGTTTATCGTCGTCAAGATCTGAGAAATCAATAGATTGTGAGGCTCCAGTAGAGATGGGGCATGCCCCGTCTTTCATAATAGATGATGACATCGTCAAAACTCTTGTCCCCGACAGTATTTCCGCCACATCAGCAGCAGATGTGATCAAATGGGCTTTTCCACTACGTATCAATGAATTGCATCCTTCACTCTGCAATCGAGTGTAATCACCAGGCAACGCACATAATGGCACACCATACCTATGGCTCCAATCTGCAGTGTACATTGATCCTCCATTTCCTTTGCTCTCCACCACAACCACCACATCAGCCATGGCTGCGATAATTCTGTTGCGCTCCACAAAATTCTTATTATCTGTAGCCGATTGGTACTGAAACTGTGTCATCAGGCCTCCGTGAGCCATAATATCATTAATGTAACGGCGATGCGATGCCGGGTAGACGGTGCTGATATTCGTTCCCATAACAGCCAAAGTATCGAGTCCATTCTCTAATGCTGCACAGTGAGCTGTGATATCCACACCTTTCGCTAATCCACTCACTATCAATGCATCAGGATATAGTTTGGCTATATCCGCCACGAAAGTCTCGGTAAATCCCATACCGTAGTGAGTCATGTTGCGTGTGCCAACAATGGAAATGATTTTACGGTTGTTGAGCGACGTCGTGCCTTTATAATAAAGGAAGAAAGGTGTGTCGGTACGTCTGTTGGCCAACGTTGACGGATAATCCTCATCGTAGATTGATAATATTCTTACTCCGTCTTTTTCCGCAGTTTTAATCTCTCGTTCTGCCAAACGAAGCAGGGTTGTACTATTGCTGACGATTGCTTTAGCCGCTGTTCCATTCAGTCGACACAGCTCCAACAATGCTTTTTCGGGCAACGCAAACACGTCGCCTAATGTTTCAAATTTCTGTGATAACTCTTTGATTTTGGCTGAGCCAACTCCGTGAATGAAACTCAATGCCAATCCGTATAGGATATCACTGCTACTATTCCACATATTACTAAACTAATTTAATCATTCATATTTTACTGTCACAAAGATACAAAAAAGATCCAGACTCTTACAAGCCTGGATCCATATTTACTTTCTGTATCAATTTATTATCCTTTGACTGCCACCTTTAATGCAACGCCATTAGCATAAACAATGTAGATTCCATTGTTAAGCTCACCATTCTTGCTCGTCACGTCTTTTCCTGCCAAATCGAAAATCAAGAATGACTCCACTCCCATCACCACAATTTCACGTCCGTATACAGCAACAGATAACGCCGGTTTTTCTTCCTCGTCGTCATCATAAGTATTTGTCTGCCCATTTATACCTAACGCATAAACGAGAGTCAATAAAAACATTAAAACCTTCTTCATGTGGCTCAATCTATTATCTGCTGTATCCTTCGCAACATTAGAATTTGCAAAACTTTGCAAAGATACTCAATATTTTGTCAAAACCGTGGTTGAGTAACAAAATCACACAAATTATCAAAATAGATTTACATATTACTTTCAATTTCATCAAAAATATATAATTTTGCATTGCAAACTGAAATTAAACTTAACACATAAAACGATATGTGCGGAATAGCATACGTAAGATTAAGAAAGCCGCTTAAGTATTATTACGAAAAGTATGGTTCTTGGAAATACGGTCTTGAAAAGCTGTATATCCTAATGGAAAAGCAACACAATCGCGGTCAGGAAGGTGCTGGTTTGGCTTGCGTCAAACTTCATGCTAAACCTGGTGAAGAGTATATCTTCCGTGAAAGAGCCGAGGGTGGTCAGGCAATCGACAAAATCTTCGAAACAGTTTATCAGAATTATCAGAATCTCACTCCTGAGGTGTGGGCGGACCCTGACTATGCCGCTGACAATCTTCCGTTTGCCGGCGAAATGTACCTTGGTCACCTTCGTTACAGCACAACAGGCAAGTCTGGTTTATCATACGTGCATCCTTTCTTGCGTCGTAGCAACTGGAAGGACCGTACTTTGGTGTTGGCAGGTAATTTCAACCTTACTAACGTCGACGAGGTGTTCGCTAACCTAACTCGTATCGGCCAGCATCCTCGTGATATGGGCGACACTATCCTAATGCTTGAGACTATCGGTCATCAGCTTGACATGGAGGTGCAGCGTAAGTTTAATGAATATGACGCTCAAGGCAAATCATACGAGGAGATCTCAGAACTTATCGAAAAGAATGTCGACTTGGGAGAGGTGATTCGTAGAAGTGAGAAAGGCTTCGACGGTGGTTACTGCATCTGCGGTATGGTAGGTCACGGTGATTCATTCATCTTCCGTGATCCAAACGGTATCCGTCCAGCATTCTATTATTACGACGACGAGATCATCGTCGCAGCCAGCGAGCGTCCGGTCATCCAGACTGTGATGAATGTCAAGATGGATGATATCAAGGAGCTTGAGCCTGGTCAGGCAATCATCATCAAGAAAGACGCGTCGTTCCACCTTGAGCAGATCCGTGAGGCTGGAGAGATCAAGAAGTGTTCATTCGAGCGTATCTATTTCTCACGCGGTAGTGATATCGACATCTACCAGGAGCGTAAAAAACTTGGTGAGCTTCTAACTCCACAGATCCTTAAGGCTGTCGACAACGATTTGAACCATTCCGTCTTCTCATTTATTCCAAACACTGCGGAGGTAGCATTCTACGGAATGATGCACGGTATTGAAAATGAGATGATTGAGGATAAGAAACGAGCTATCCTTTCTGGACAGAAATTCTCAGATGAGGAGTTGGACAGAATCCTTTCTGCTCGTCCACGTCAGGAGAAGATTGCCATCAAGGATATCAAGATGCGTACATTCATCGCGCAGGATAAAAACCGTAATGATATGGCAGCCCACGTCTACGATATCACTTACGGATCAATCCATCCAAAGGAGGATAACCTTATCGTGATCGACGACTCTATCGTGAGAGGTACGACTTTGAAGCAGAGTATCATTAAGATTCTAAACCGTCTTGAGCCAAAGAAGATCGTCATCGTATCGTCGTCTCCACAGGTCCGCTTCCCAGACTGTTACGGTATCGACATGAGCCGAATGAGTGAGTTTATCGCATTCAAGGCAGCCATCTCACTTCTTAAGAAGAGAGGCATGGAGAACGTGATTGAGGAGGTTTACAAAAAGAGCAAGGCTCAGGAAGGCAAGAAGAAAGAGGAATATGTCAACTATGTGAAGGACATCTACGCTCCATTCTCCGACGAGGAGATCTCAGCAGAGATAGCAGAATTGCTTACTCCAAAAGAAGTTAAGACTCCAGTTGAGATTGTTTATCAATCACTTGAGAATCTTCACGTCGCATGTCCAAACCATAGCGGCGACTGGTATTTCTCTGGCGACTACCCTACTCCTGGTGGTAATCGTTTGGTGACTAATGCATTCATCAATTTCTATGAAGGAAATGTGGATAAAAGATAATTCAATGCATAATTCATAATGCGTAATTCATAATTAGGGCGGGATTGATTCCTGCCCCTTTTTTCAATATAAAATTCCTACGGGATACAGTTCTACTCAATTACGTTAGGCGTTAATCTCGGTAGGGAATATATAATTTTGATTCTACCTAAAAATTGCGTTTCTTTGTGCACAAAATAAAAACAAATGAATAGATTATTAAGAAATTGTATCAAGGCGACAGTCTCGGCTTGCCTATTCGGCACAATGCTAAGTTGCTCAGAGACTAAGAAAGAAGAAGTTGCAGTAGTTGAGAACGCTACATTATCCAAGCAGGATTTATCCGTGTTAGGTGCGGAGGATCAGTTTGATTTGATTGGCAAACAGTGGATGCTAATCACAAGTGGAGACACATCAAAATACAACACTATGACTGCTTCATGGGGTGGATTCGGACACCTATGGGGAAAGAATGTTGCATTCATCTTCGTCCGCCCAGAGCGTTACACTCACGAATTCATCGAAGCGAACGACCGTGTCACTCTATCTTTCTTCGATGAGAAGTATAGACAGGCATTGCAGATTTGCGGAACAAAGTCTGGTAGAGATGGAGACAAAGTCAAAGAGGCTGGTTTGACTCCGATCGCTTTGGAAAGCAAAACTACAACTTTTGACGAGGCACGTATGGTGTTGGATTGTCGTAAACTATTCAAGACTGAAATGACAGAAGATGCATTCATCGATAAGGAGATCTGCAAACAGAACTACAGACCTGAGCCAGGTGGTGGATTCCACACAATTTATGTGGTGGAGATTGAAAATGTTTATGTGAAATAGTGTAGAGCTTAGAGTTTGGAGCTTAGAGCTTAGAGAATAAAGAATGGGCAGGTTTAAACCTGCCCATATTTATTTTTCCAAAAATCATAATAATTAAACCATTGCTCTGGATACTGACGGACAATGGTTTCCAAAAAATCTTTATATTCCTGCATCGACGCGGATGCTTTCATCTTTCGGTTCGGCTCCTGTGCTGCAGCCTCAGCTTTGCGGCAAATGAATTTGTATCTCTTGCCTGACTCTCTGACAGCAAAGAAATAGAAGGTGTCAGCTCCAGTCATTGTGGCGATCTGGTGTGGACCAGGAGGGAACGGAGCATCGTGGCCGAGAAATTGCACTGTCTTGGCATCCTCTTTTCTTATGTATCTGTCACCCTGGAAGCAGACGACCTCATTGGCTGACAATGCTGACTGTATCTTGAATATGTGGTCGATATTTTCTGTGGAGACGGGAATGACGCCAAACGTATTGGCTCCCATTGTGGCTTCTAACTTATCCTTAATCTTCTGATACTCACCGTCGAGCATCACAATATTCAACTTTGTGCCGTACTCCTTCATAAACACACGGCTCACCTCCCAGTTTCCTACGTGAGCACCAATCATCACGGCACCCTTGTCGCCACGTTTCAAATGGTCGATGAGGCAATCCATTCCGTCAAACGAGAATGTGAATTCCTTTTCCAATCCAGACGACGCTGCAATCTTATCGACAATCACTTGACCAAAACGATAGTAGTGTTGGAAAATTTTGCAGATAGCTACAATCACCGACTTATTATGAATCTTACGCCAGTATTTCCAACTTGCAGCTGTGGCCTTGGGTGCAAATGGCACGAAGTATGGCACGACGACAAACAAGAACGCATACGCTACGTTCAAACCCAAATGTTTGATTAGGAAGATGAAGAATCCGTAACCAAAGGATCCACCTCGCGTCTTACCATTCCAGTCGGCCATAAGATAATTAATAGTTAATAATTAATGGTTAATAATTCTTTTACTCTCCACAAAAAGCAACGCTTTTCTCCGAGTTCTCTGTGTCTCTGTGGTTTTCTTTACGCTCGCCCTTACGGGCTCGCGTTTGAATGGAAGGCAAGGGCGTTCCGCCCTTTGCAATCCTCATTTTACCCATCATAAAAAAGGGCAGACACGAATGTTCTGCCCAAATATAGAATTGTTTGAAAATTCTGATTATGTGTAAAGACCACCGTTAACAGAGATTGTCTGACCTGTAACGTATGCAGCCTCCTTCGTACACAAGAAACCAACTACTGCGGCAACCTCTTCTGGCTCACCGAAACGGTTAGCTGGGATCTGCTTCTTAAATTCAGCCTCATCCAAATCCTTAGTCATATCTGTACGGATGAATCCTGGAGCTACAGCGTTAACTGTGACGTTCTTCTTTGCAACCTCCTGAGCCAAAGCCTTAGTTGCAGCGATGATACCACCCTTAGCCAACGAGTAGTTTGTCTGACCTGGTAGACCCTTCAAACCTGATAGAGACACCATGTTGACGATACGTCCGAATTTCTTTCTTACCATTGGCTGAAGAAGAGCACGAGTAACGTAAAGGAATCCGTTAACTGTGATGTCGATAACGTTTCTCCAATCCTCGTTAGTCATGAACACCATGATCTGGTCGCGGCGGATACCTGCATTGTTGACCAACACCTCAATATATTCATCTTTGTGAGACTCCTGCCAAGCTGTGATTGCAGACTCTGTTGCCTCACAATCAGCTACGTTGAACTTGATAATCTCACCGTCGCTACCCTTCTCTCTGACCATAGCCAAAGTGTTAAGAGCCTCAGTTTCATTTGATTGATAGTTGATTAGCACGTAGTAACCCTGCTCTGCCAACTTGATTGAGCAAGCTCTACCGATACCTCTCGAACCTCCTGTAACAAGTGCTACTTTCATATCTTAATTGTTGAAATTTCGTGAAATTGGCACAAAACTATAAAAAATATTTGAGTTTTGAAAATATTGGGGATTCATTCCCCGTCTCAATTATGAATTACGCATTACGAATTATGAATTACCACACGATTTCACTCTTCCCGTGCAATCTCAAATACTCATTCGCCTTGCTGAAATGTTTGCAACCGAAAAAGCCTCGATATGCGGATAGTGGCGACGGATGTGGAGCCTTTAGCACAAGGTGACGCGAGGTGTCTATAATCTGGCCTTTTCTCTGTGCCTGCGATCCCCACAACATGAAGACGACATTCTCTCTCTGCGTTGAGATCAATTCCACTACCTTGTCGGTAAACTCCTCCCATCCTTTACCTTGATGGCTCGTTGGAGCTGCTCGTCGCACCGTCAACACATTGTTGAGAAGCAATACTCCTTGCTTTGCCCAACGCTCAAGAAATCCCGAATTGGGATATGGAGCATGCACATCGTCGGAAATCTCCTTATAAATATTCTGTAGCGAGGGAGGAATCTGCACTCCCGGCTGAACAGAAAATGCCAATCCGTGTGCCTGACCTGGCTCATGGTATGGATCCTGACCAAGTATAACGACCTTCACGTTTCTGAATGGAGTAAGGTCGAAAGCAGAGAATATTTTGCCTCCGGGTGGGTAGACTTCCGTCTCCTGATATTCTTTCTTTACGAATGACGTGAGAAGTGAGAAATATGGCTTTTCAAATTCGGGAGCCAGAACTTCCTTCCACGATTGTTCGATTCTAACGTCCAAAACAATTAATAGTTAATGGTTAATAATTAATAGTTTAAATTTTACGCTCGCCCTTACGGGCTCGCGATGTGGACGGGGCAAGGGCTATCGCCCTTTGCAATCCTTAATTAAAACGGTGCAGGTGCATTATCCATGAATGCAGGCACTGTTTCTACATTTACCGCATCATTACCAGATTCATAACCTGGGTTGATATTCGACGATACCTCAACATACTGATCTCCTGCAGGTGCTGCTCCACCATCATCGTAGTTGCAGAATTTTGTCTGAGCACCCATGAATCGAAGCATCACGTCACCCACCGAACCGTTACGGTGCTTGGCTATGATAATCTCGGCAAGTCCTGCTGCTGGAGTCGTATTATCAGACATGAACTCCAACTTATAATATTCAGGACGGTGAATGAACAATACCATATCGGCATCCTGCTCAATGGCTCCAGACTCACGCAAGTCACTCAACTGAGGTCGTTTGTCCTGTTTATCTCGGCTCTCCACACTACGGTTCAACTGTGACAAGGCAATAATCGGCACCATCAACTCCTTAGCCAACTGCTTCAACGAACGTGAGATTGTGCTGACCTCCTGCTCACGGCTTCCATATGCCATACCACTGGCGTTCATAAGCTGCAAGTAGTCGATGACTATAATCTTCACTCCTTTATCACGAACAAGACGTCGAGCCTTAGTAGCAAACTCAAACACAGAAAGACTCGGTGTATCATCAAGATAGATTGGTTTTGTACCCAAATAATCAAGACCTTGGTTAAGACGCTTCATCTCATCAATGTTAAGCTGTCCCTTCTTGATCTTCTCCGACGGAAGTTCAGTCACGTTGACCAACATACGAGTAGCAAGCTGGTCATTACTCATCTCCAGTGAGAACACTGCTACTGGGATATCCTTGTCGGCGATATTTCTTGCCATTGAAAGCACGAAGGCTGTCTTACCCATGGCAGGACGGGCAGCGATAATGATAAGGTCGGATTTCTGCCAACCGTTGGTCATATTGTCAAGACGTGTGAATCCACTTGGCACACCACCGACTCCCTCTTTATTGTTGGCTGCGGCATCAATATTTGCTTTAACGGTAGGCAACACGTCACTGATAGGAGTAAAGTCCTTTTCAATATTGTGCTGAGAGATATCATAAAGCATGGCCTCGGCAGCCTGGATAAGTTTGTCGACATCCTCATCCTCATTAAAGGCACGACGTTGGATTTCAGTAGAATACTTGATCAACTCTCTTTCAAGAGCCTTAGCTGCAAGAATCTTGGAATGCTCGTATACATTAGCCGACGACACCACATTCTGAGTGTACTCAATAAGCACCTGCATGCCTCCGACTGTGTCGAAAAGGTCTCGCTTCTTAAGCTCCTCTGATACAGTGAAAAGGTCGATAGACTGCTGAGTACTACCAAGATAAGATATAGTCTCATAGACAAGTGCATTCTTTGGCACATAGAAGGTCTCCTTCTTCAAAATCGTGCAGATTTCAGAGAAGCAGCCTGGATTGGTAAGGATAGCTCCAATTACAGAGTTTTCTATCTCCGGTGCCTGAGGAGGCACAACACCACCCATGTCCTTTACCTGAATTCTGTCAGGAACTGCACCTTTCTTTGATTTACTACTTGATTTAGATTCGCCGATAGCCATTGTATAAGTCTCTTTTAATTCCGTCTACAAAGATAGACAAACTATCGGCATTTGCCACAGATTAAAAGCAAATGTTGTCGACCACGTTCTCCACAAATAATAAACAATCGTCAATATAAATATCAATACAAAGGTGCATCAAACTGACATATTTGGAATAAAGCCCTGAATAATCCGAAAAAAATCAATACATTTGTAATATAACGTGTATTATAACAGAAGGATTTGCACGCTCATTAATAACTGAAAAAGGACAATAACATGATAAAAGGATTTACTAGTTTTTTTACAACACTGTTACTTGCTTGTTGCGCAATCAGTGCATTTGCTCTTGAAAAAGATGCCGACGGTGCTTATATCATTTCAACAGGAGCCGAGCTCAAAGAATTTGGAACAATTGTTAACGGAGGTGAGGTTTCAGCCAATGCCAAACTTATAGCTGACATTGATATTTCAGATTATGCAAACTGGTCTCCTATTTATATGGTGAAAAAAGGCTTTTTGTCCACTACTCGTACTGCATATTCCGGAACATTTGATGGACAAGAGCATTCCATAACAGGTCTTACAATAACAAAAAATTCAAACAATTACCTTGGTCTTTTCGGAATCAACGAAGGTACAATCAAGAATGTAACTATTGTCGACGCGAATATTACTGTAAGTACAGCGGCAACAACTGTAAACCAAGGTGCTATTGCAGGAGAAAACAAGGGTTCTATAATCAACTGCCATAGCATCAACTCCACAATGGATAACTTTTCCACAGGTATCGCATCCAAAGTGGGAGGAATCGCAGGTGTGAACAGCGGAACTATCGATGGTTGTTCCAACAAAGGTGGAATATGTATTGTACGAAGCCTTTCTGAAGTTGTAGGTGGAATAAGTGGTTCAAACTCCGGAACAATCAAGAATTGTGAGAATACAGCTAAAGTGGAAAACTCATACAGTGCGGCTTCGGCAACTAACCACACAGGTGGTATATGTGGAGCGGCAGACAACGGAACGGTGGAAAACTGTTTCAATGGTGGTGAGGTCACAGGAAAAAGCGGTAACGTGGGGGCTATCGTCGGTACAACAAACAACAAGACTGAGATTGAAGACTGTGCGTGGGATAATACAAAAACAGACGCTGAAGGTCTTGGTAACGGTGCAGGACAGAGTACAAATGTCAACGGTTACACAACTGAAGAGATTGATAACGGAGCTATCAACAAAGACACAACTGGTGCTATTGTTGTAAACCACTACGTTAACAAATATAACTACTGTTGTGCATACGGAACTCCTGAAAAAGTATACGGCACAGAAGACATCTTCAATTTCGACAACCACACCGGAGAAGATTCTGTAATCGTAGCTGTACCGTCGACATGCATAAAAGAAGGACGTACAGAGGGATTAATATGTAAGGGTTGTGGAAAACATCTAGTAGAGTCGACAGTTGTAGCCAAAACAGAACATACACTTGACACTCTTAAAGGATTCGCACCTACTTGTCAGATTGCTGGTGTTTCAGACAGCATCTATTGTAGAGTTTGTGATCTTGTGGCTCAGGCACCAAGCATATTACCAAAATTGGAGCATGTAAAAGATACTTTATTTGCTTTAATTCCGACATGTACAACAAACGGTCATTCATATGGAGTAACATGTAAAATATGTAACGACACACTTGTAGAGCCAACAATAATACCTATGACCGACCACACTCCATTAATCGTCGCTGGTCAGGCTCCTACTTGCACACATGCAGGAAAGACAGACAGCATCTATTGTAGTGTCTGCAAAATAGAACTTCAAGCATCAAAAGTAATTCCAGCACTTGGACATGACTCAATCATATCACTTGGAGATAAACCAACTTGTACACATCCAGGTCATTCTGACATCGTTATCTGCGGCAGATGCAACGACACATTGACTGCGACAGTAGGATTGCCAGCACTTGGTCATGACACAGTCGCTGTTGACACAATAAAACCAACATGTACAGCCAACGGTTCAGCCGACAGCACATACTGCAGCAGATGCCACGAAGGTCTGCACGCAAGCACCGTCATCCCGGCTCACGGACATGACACAATCAACATGGGTGGAAGCAAGCCAACCTGCACAAGAGCAGGATTCTCAACCGCTACCCTATGTTCTATCTGCAATGAGATATTCGACGCTACAGAAATAATACCAGCACTTGGCCACGACCTTGACACTATCGCAATAAGAGTTGAGGCTACTTGTTCTGCATTCGGATCAACAGAAGAGGTCAAATGTAAACGATGCAATTATCATGTGGAGCCAGAGATTATTCCGATGTTGGCACACACAGACTCAATTATCAAAGACATTCCAGCCACATGTACTACAAAGGGTTCAAAAGGAGGAATAATCTGTAAGGTTTGTAAAAAAATCACAACAGAGCCAACAGAAGTTGCAGCACTTAGACACGACAGTGTTGAGACTATAAAGCATGTCGACGCTACATGTACAAACGTCGGACATACACATCAGATAGAATGTGAACGATGCAAGACTGTTTTAGAGGAAAGCAAAGAGACTCCATTAGAGGAGCACACAGTTGTAGAAGATAAAGCAGTCGCACCAACTTGTTTGAAGACTGGTTTGACAAAGGGATCACATTGTAGCGTCTGCGACCTTGTTATCACAAAGCAAGAGGTTTTGGATAAAGTCAACCATCAGTTCGACATGATTGTAGAAGACTCGGTAGCAGCCACATGTACCGTCAACGGACATACAGCTGGATACAGATGTTCAATATGCAAAATCACAACTAAGAAAGCAACTGTAATTGAAGCTACAGGTCATAATATAGAAACAATTCCAGCAGTTGCAGCGACTTGCCATAATCCAGGAAACACAGAAGTCTCATATTGTACACGTTGCAACGACACTATCACAAGGCCAATCTCAATCGCCCAGCGTGAGCATGTCACTACGACAATTCCTGCAGTGGCCGCAACATGTCATGATTACGGAACAAGTGAAGCAACAATCTGTTCAGTTTGCCACGACACACTTGTTGCTCCAACACTTATAGAAAAGCTATTGCATGTAGCAGACACATTGCCGGCTATCGCAGCAACTTGCAAAGAATCCGGATGGACAGAGGAAGTTGTATGTAAAGTTTGCAAAGATGTCATTAAAGCCAAAACGGAGATTGAAAAAGCTGCACATAAAGAAGTGGTTGATCCAGGATTCCCGGCCTCATGCAACAAGTTAGGAAAGACAGACGGTTCACACTGTGAGATATGTGGAGAGATAACAAAATTGCAGACAATCATTCCAATGTTGCCACACGACACAGTGGAGGCTGTACCAGCAGTTCAGCCAGGATGTACAGCACCAGGATACACAGCCAAACTTGTATGCGGTACATGTGACAAATTGCTTCAGGATGTTGAGATGACACCATCGCTAGGTGGACACAAATGTGAGTTGGTAGGATTTATTGAAGCAAGAGATAGTTTAGGCTTCACAGGAGATTCCATTTGCACAGTCTGCCACGACACATTGGTATACGGTGTAGTTTATGGCACAGATGATGTACACCAGCACACAGCCAACAATATTCACGTCTTGAGTGCAGACGGAAAGATTATTGTCGACAATGCTCCATTCGAGACAATCGAAGTGTTCTCTGTATCAGGAGAGAAAATCATCACTTTCAAGAGTGTAAGCTCACGACATGAGATTGCAGTCAGACGTCAGCAAATTTACTTGGTGAAGGTTGCAAACAATGTCTATAAAATAGCTGTGAAATAATAAGATAAGATATTGTACATCGTAGAGACGTGGCGTGCCACGTCTCTTTTTTTGTCAGCAAGTCTAGCGTAGAATTATTAGTTTTCTATCTGTCTACAGATCAATTTTCCGTTACGTTCGACTAATTTACCTTTATTATTCAACCTTTGAAGTGCCTCTTGGAATGCAAAATCAACATTAGCACCTCTACGGGCAAACCCCATCCTCTTGGCAGCAATCAAAATCAATCCATCCTCTTCTATGGAGACGGTTTGCTCTACAACCTCAAGAAGAACGACCTCCAACTCAACTGATGGAATATCCTCAATTGATCGTTTATTGGCCGAATCAGAATTGTTAGGTCGATATGAATCCCAATTATCAAGTAAAGTCTTGTCTGTACATACAACAATATTGTCTCTATCTTTTTCCTGATATAACTGTGAACTTTCTATCATTCTGCTCACTTCTTCCCTTAGATTAGACGACACTTTCTGCATATACGACAACGTGGCGATTCTCTTACAAAGAAGTGAGAACATTATCGGTTGCTCTTGCTTGACGACCTCATCCAGAACATCAACAGCAACACTCTGTTTTGATGATACTATATAGTTGTCAATATCCGGATACGCTGCCGCTTTCGACTTAGGGTTAGGCAGAATCACAGAAGCTGGCACACGGAAATCCTCTGCTATCACCACGTCATCGGAAGATCCAATCATGATTGGAGTATCCTCAATTGCTCTTTCGTTTTGCAGATCTGTCAGCAACGAGACCAAACGGGAGATGACTTCAACAGGTTCGTTAAACCAACTAACGCTCCATACTCTCACAACGTTCCACTTCAGATGCTTAAGTATCTCCGGCTGCACAATTTCCCTATCACGCGTAGTTTGCGTATTTCGGTATACATCACCGTCGAGTAATATTCCAAGCAGATAATTCGACTTGTTTCTTGGATCCTTGACTGCCACATCAATCTTGAAGTCGGAAAGCCCCACCCCAGTCTCCACTTCAAAACCTTTATTCGCAAGCGCTTGAGCAATATGGAATGCGATTGGAGAGACGCGTGAATAATGATTCTTTCGGGATGCATACAATACCCCATTCTCCGCATACTCCAGAAAATGTTTCAAGCCTTCTACACCTTTTGACTTTGTATTATTAAGGTTAATCTGGCTACCTGTAAGTGTAGAATAGACCATCATCTCTTTTCTTGCACGGCTGACTGCCACATTTAGTCGACGCTCTCCTCCGTCTCTATTCAACGGACCAAAGTTCATGCTGATCTTTCCTTTGGCGTCTGGGCCATATCCAATAGAGAATAGGATTATATCTCGTTCGTCACCCTGTACATTTTCAAGATTCTTGACAAAAATCGGTTCGTACATCGACTCCGCAATCTCTTTCAAATCGTATTTATTGATTTGCACCTTCAATATATCCTCAATGAGCGACTGTTGCGCCGTGCTGAACGAAATAATTCCAATACTATCTTTTCTCAGTTCTTCATTCCGCAACCTTCTAATCACTTCATTTACAATAGCTTCTGCCTCTGCCTTGTTGAATCGGGTTCCGCCTTTCTCATAAATGCCGTCAACCTTTACGAATTTCACTTTCTTATTCTGGTCGTCAGTAGACGGGAATGTTATCAGATTACCATCATAATACTCATTATTGCTGAATGCGATCAGGCTCTCGTGCTGTGAACGATAATGCCAGTTCAATTGTAGCGACGGGATACCCAATTCCTGACAATCTTTCAAAATGCTTTCCGAATCTTCTATACTTTCATATTCCTCCGAACTATTCACACTGAAATAGGATGTCGGCGGCATCTGCCTAGGATCACCCACAACAATAAGTGATTTTCCTCTGGCTATGGCTCCAATAGCTTCACACGTTGGCATCTGTGAAGCCTCATCAAAAATAACCAAATCGTATTTTTCCTGATTCAAATCAATGTATTGGGCCACCGACATCGGGCTCATGAGCAGACACGGACAAATCCTTGGGAACAAGTTTGGAATAGACTCCAGCAATTGTCTGACAGTCATTCCTCTAGCCCCACTTCTTATGTTTTTCGCAAGCAAACCTACCTCTCCATTTGCGACGAGGCCATTTATATGTTTACTCAAATCATAAAACGCCTCATAATACACCTGTGGTATTTTAGATGAAAGACGCTCATACAAAAGCATCTTTGATAGCTCCTGGTATTGACTAGTCAGCTCTTTATACATCTCCACTTGCTGGTCAAACAAATCACCTTCGAACGCTGCCAAACTTGGATCGTCGGCCATCTTCTGTTCCGCCAATATCTTGAACAATCCTTTGATGAACGAATCTGCCAAACTTTTTGGATCAACGATCTCGTTTTCAATCGTTTCGATGACGGTGTCTAGGCCTAGACCAATGAATCTGCCTCGAAGATCATACCATTCCTGCCATTGCTTTAACTTTGATACATTATCATTCCATCTAGAGAAAAGTGTATGGACTGACGTAGAGAAATCATCTTCAGGCAAGGAACACTCTGCAAATTCAGAGATATCAGACTCAAGTTTTTCCCATTTTTTATATGTAGACGCTGCTGCTTTCAGATTATCCTGTGTCTCTTCACCAATAGCGTCCTTCAACAAAGAGCAGATCTCTTGCATCGGAATATTGGCTTTTTTTGAGAGAGCATCAATACAATCCTTTAGATCAGGAAGTTCTCCCAAGAAAGAAGACAATTCTTCAGTATTGAGATTTTGGTTAGTATATTCTTTGATAATGTGTTCATGGTCAGAACAATGCTTCGAAAGCTTTTGATAATAAAGAATCTTATTCAATATCGATTCTACATTCTCTTTATTGATATTTTTATTAAAACAGCTAAGCTTTTTCAGAAAGTTGTTTGACGCGAAGTATCTAGGCAAAAACCATTTACTTTTAATCTCAGACCACTCATTCAACAAAGACATCACGTCTTCTTCCAGAATCTCAGATTTATTATTCGACACAAGTTCATTATAGAGACTGTCTTTCTCTTTCAGTTTAACGCACAGCAGACTGAGCTCCATACATTTGTCGTCATCAAATACAGTATCTATGACGGTACGATTAACAAACGGCAAAGAGAATACCCTAGAAAGAAGGTTGATTCCCATATAGGACACTGCCTTTGTGTCGGCCAAGGATTCTCCAAAGCACGACACAAGAAATGAACGGTGTTTGACAAAGTCAGACGAGATCTTGCATCCTTCTTGCAATAATTCAGTAAGCGTCTCCAGCGTCTCTACTCCATCCCGCAATCTTATTTCTTTAAGAGGATGCTGGCTTGGCTGGCCGATTTTCTGCACAATAGCCAGCAAATGCTTGTAGAGTTCTTCCTTGAACGCGTCCAATTGTTCCTTCCCGAACAAAGACAACTGGGTATTAATCTTAATATCAAGTGGAGCAACAGTGTCGTGAGCTTCGTACTCACAGATACATTCATATAGAGAAAAGCCATCACGTCCCTTATCATTATGAAGAGAATCCAGATACCAGATAAGCAACTGGCGTTTCTCAAACAATTGCTCCGACAACGAATTCTCGGGCACTCTAATATGTCTAGACAAGAGTGCCTTTTCTAATTGATTGAGTATATGCTTTCTCGTAACTTTGTTTGAATGCAGCTCCAGACAGAAAGGGCCGAGTCCTATCTTTTCCAAACGGTTTTGCACTACATTCAATGCAGCCATTTTTTCTGCCACAAACAAAACTCGTTTGCCTTTATACAGAGCGTTTGAAATGATGTTTGCAATAGTCTGCGACTTTCCCGTCCCCGGAGGACCATAAAGGATGAATGTCGAACCTTTTCCGGCTTCTAGTACGGCAGCCATCTGCGACGAGTCGACAGGCAACGGAACTGACATACTTTCCGGAGTGATACTTCTGTCATTTTCACTCAGATTAGCCGTAAGTGGCTGAGGAGTCCACGTCAGAGATCCATTTACAAGACTAGAAACAACAGAGTTTTCCAATAGTTTATCTCTATTGGAATGAAGGTCTTTCCACATCATGAATTTATTAAACGAGAATGTACCAAGCACACACTCATTTAAAACCTCCCATCTGCTTTGTTTTTTTATTGCCTCCCGGATACGGTCAAAGATCAGATTTACATCCACGCCATGAGCGTCTGTCGGCAACGGATCAAGTCCACTTACCGTAATTCCAAATATCTGACGCAGATATTCGAACAAGGTCATGTTCAACGAAATCTCCTCATCTCGCTTTTTAATTTTATAACCCCAAGAACGAACAAATGTCACTGGCAGCAAAAGAATTGGAGCATATCGTGGTTTGGGGCTGTTGCCTTTCTCATACCATTTCAGCAGACCTATAGCAAGATAAAGGGGATTTGATCCAGTCTCCTCCAATGATAAGTTTGAAACATTATAAATGTTCCTCATCACGTTAGCATAATCATCGTCAGTTCTGGCAGTGTAAAGAATATTCTTTTGCAGATCTCTTTTGACAATCTCCCGACAATCTTTAGAGAAGGAACGAACCAATACCTCTCCATTGGGGATTTCTATATCATCGGGAAACGGTCTGACGGAAAAAACTTTATCTTCCTGCAGACAATCCTCTACATTCCCAGCATCAATTGAAATCAACTGTATGACTCGCGATCTAAAAGATAAATTCAAGAAAGTATTTCTCAGTGAAAAATCAAGCAGTTTGGATTCCCATAAATCAAATTTACTTTTCTGCGAAACTTCAGTTTTGGTTAGGTCGTATGAAGCATGATCTATCATCATAAGACTGTTAGACGTATGATCTTCACTGCCTATAGGTCGCAGCCATCTTCCTCCATCATTTATTCTTGCTGGCAATGGGTGTATGCCTTCAAGTCGACATCGCATTATATCAACGTACAAGCAAGAGTCGTCTGCATCTAAAATATGACGCATTGCTATCTCTTGTGCTTTTTCAAATGAAGAATCCTGTCTTGTGATCTCCGCACAATCAATAATTGTCATTTCTGAAAACTCATCAGAACACTTTTTGCGTATAAAGGATACGTCATCTAAAACACTGTGTTGCGAACAAAGCTCGTCGACCCATATTGCAAGAAATACATGCCCCTTAGTAAAGACAATTCCACTATAAATTCCGACCGATTCGAGTGCAGACGCCATAAGTAGAGTCAACTCTATAGAGTCTCCCGATTTTCGCTCGAGAAGTTGGTCCGCAAAAGTGATACTTTGCCCTAGTATCTCAGTATTTGCAAACGTGGATTTATATTGAATATTCTCTTCTTGAAAAGTAGCAAAAATTGCAGCTATCTGCTTACGGACTGTTTGTGAGTTTCCATCCTGGTATCCAATAAAAGCAGAAGATCCGCTTATCTGTTGCAATTTTGCCACAGATCTTAAGATTATATTATTGATTGCCGACTGATCAGGCATAGAGAATGAAGCCAGACATTGAGGCAAAATATTAGTGCCAAGCCAATAATCATACGACATGATGTCCAACTCAAAACCTCCCCGATAAACAGTCTCATCATTTGATGTGATCTTTATTTCAATCGACGATACTACATTTTCCGATAAGTTGAGCAACTCATCATCGTTAAGCGTGATGTCTAGTTTTGAAATCTTAAGTGATTTTTCATTTTTTACAAGTCCATAAACAATCGAACTCGTTTCAAGCAAATAGTCACCCGACACATGAATCTGTATGTTTTCTAAATCTCGTCCTGTATTATTGATGATTTCAAAGTATCTGCATATCGGAATATGGTTGTGACACAAAGTATAATTGACTGGATTTATATAATCAATAGAAACAGACAAATTGTTCATTGCTTTGACTTATTATTTGGATTCTTGATATGGCATCTATTATAAACAAATCACCTTAAATCAAAGATAATGCTTTTTGACCGAGCAACAAAATCAAAAGAAAAAATAGCTTATAATTCTTAATTGCAATATTTCTTTTACAGAAAACAAAAACACCATTATATAACCCCAGAATAACACATTTGAATTAATTTTTATAGTGTTCACCATAAACATTTTTTCTTTTTCTGACTCTTACGTAAGGATCTTCTTTATCTAAAAACGTCAGCTTTAACAAAACATAATCCGCTAATTTTCATCAAAATACAACATCCTTACTTATTTTTTTGAATAAAAAGTACATGTCTAGCCCTGCATATCAACCCTTTATTTTTTTGTTCATACGTTCTCAGATGTTGACATTTTTTTACAAAATCAACATGGAGTGAAAATCCTATTTATTGGAGTAATTTTAATATCCTCTTCTTGGGCTTTGCTCTATCTTTGCCTATGTAAACGGGGGACACAAAAACAACCTGAACACACAAACGCATTCATTTACAATTAAACTTTACAATTATGATGACAACATTTTTCAAGACAGCTTCAATCGCTCTTGCTTTTATCTTCACTCCAGTTCTAGCTAACGAGTTTGACGCCTCAACAGTAGAGAAGACATATGTGAAATGCACAATTAATGAGAAAGGAGAAAGAGTTCCTAACTATTTCGTTGTAGTTAACGGTATTGCTTACAAAACAGATTCTCGCACTTTTTTTGAAATAAAAAAGGTAAAAGCTGAAGTAAAGAAAAATAATGCCGACAAGGAGTTTGCAGAAAACGTAGATTCCACAAATAACGAAGCATCAAAGATTAACTAAGCCTTTATTAAACTTCAACAACCGTAATTCCGGCACCTCCAAAATCCACATGCTCGTCTCGGAAGCTCTTCACTTGTGGCATTGTTCTGAGATATTCTCTGATGACCTGACGTAGCACTCCAGTGCCTGTTCCGTGAAGGATTCGCACTGTACCGGCATCGAGCATGATGGCATCTTCAATATAATAGCTGACCGCCTGCAACGCCTCGTCGGCTCGCATTCCACGCACATCAATCTGCTGCTTGAAATGTTTAGAACGCTCGTGGACTATATCTGAATTGTGCGACGATACAAGATTGAAACTGAATTTTTGTGTCTTCTGTGCAGCCTCCTGAGTCAACTGAAGATCCTTCAATTTGACTGTAGTGCGGAGATTTCCAAGTGCGACGTCGGCACTATTACCTTTGATCTCCAACACCTTACCCTTAGCCCCACTACTCTTTATCTTAACTGTGTCGCCAACAGAGATTGGTTTTTCCTGCTTCTGTTGCACAGGTGCCCCACCCTTCTGCTGACTCTTTGCATTGAGTTTCTCAACCTTCTTTGCAAACTCATCCGTCTCATCGCCATTGACAAACTCATTCTTGAACTTAGTCAAATCCTCACGAGCCTGACGCGTAGCATCCTTCTCTGCCTTAGCCTCCTTGATCAACTTGATTGTACGCTCAATCTTGGCATTAGCACCGTCGAGCATCTCTTTGGATTTGGCTTTAGCGTCTGCAAGGATTCTCTTACGCTCTATATTGATACCGTTGACATCAGCAGTTAGTTTTTCCTCAAGTTCCTCAATATGCTTCTCCTTCTGACGTATATTCTGTCGTTTATTCTCCCAATAACGCTTATCACGAACGATATCCTGGAGATACTTCTCCATATTCACGTAATCGTTGCCGACAATCTCTGTTGCACGAGCAATCACACTCTCTGGCAAACCTATCTTTCTTGCGATCTCAAGAGCAAATGAGCTTCCAGGATTTCCTATTTCAAGACGGAATAGCGGACGCATCTCATGACGGTCGTAAAGCATCGCACCGTTGATGATGCCATCTGTATCTGTCGCAAACTGCTTTAGATTAGTGAAATGGGTAGTGATGACGCCAAACGATTTCTGTCGGTTGAAATGGTCAAGCAACGCCTCAGCGATAGCTCCACCGATACGTGGTTCAGTACCACCTCCAAACTCATCAATAAGCAGAATCGTCTTTCCATTACACTTTTTCGCAAACTCCTTCATGTAAGAAAGATGCGAACTATATGTACTCAAATCGTTCTCGATGCTCTGCTCATCACCGATATTGATCAAAATATCGTTGAAGATTCCGACTTCACTGTCGGCATGCATCGGCACAAGCATTCCACACTGAGCCATATACTGGATCAATCCTACGCTCTTCAAGCAGACACTCTTACCACCGGCATTTGGTCCGGAAATAAGCAAGATTCTGTTGTTCTTGTCAAGACGGATATCAAGTGGAACAATTTCTTTACCCGACGCTTGATGCGATAGGAAAAGTAACGGGTGGATGGCATCACGCCAGTCAATCACCTGCTCATTACGCAATTTTGGCATCACACTATTTGTCTTCAACGCAAACTGTGCTTTTGCTCTTGTAAAGTCCACAACTGACAGATAATCAACTGAGAATAGCAATTCATCTGTACGTGGACGCAATATATCTGTAGTGAACTCTGTAAGGATCCTGACGATTTCTCGCTGCTCCTCTGCCTCAAGTTCACGCAATTTATTATTAGCCTCAACAATCACCTCTGGTTCGATAAAGACAGTCTTACCAGTGGCTGATTCATCGTGGACAATACCACGTAGTTTCTTCTTGAAAAATGGAGAGATTGGAATCACAAGTCTGCCATCACGTACAGCTGGAGTCGTTCCCTTCTCTACAATTCCGTCTTCCACAGCCTTACGAAGAATCGACGACATATTTCTTGATATGCTTCCCTCCGTAGCCGCTTTCTCACGACGAATCTCACCGAGTTTGGATGACGCGGTGTCCTTAATCTGACCGTATTTATCTAAGATTCTTGCGATAGCACGTTGGATATCGGGAAATGTGAAGACATCTCTCGACAACTCCTGCAAGTAATAATACGTGCCCTCCTCTTTGTTGGCGAAGAAACTGACGATGCTGCCGATTGCCTCGACAACACGGCTTAAGTCAAATAGTTCAGCCGGCTCAATATAGGTGCCGACAACCTTTATTCTCTGGATTGCCTCACGGACGTCGTAGAATCCGTCAGTTGGGAAATCCTCTTCCTGAAGGATGCGGACAAACTCGTTAGTACGGTTTGCCTCCTCCAAAATAGTGTCATAGTTAGTAAGGAACGACATTTCGTCGACCTTCTCCTTACCCAAATCAGACAAGCATTCGGACTTAACCAAGTCACGAATCTTGCCGAATGAAAGTTTTGATTCTGTCATCTGTTGACGGTGATCAAGCTGATAAACTCCTCTCTTGTCTTTGCAGTCTCAAACACACCTGTGAAATCAGAAGTAGTAGTGACTGAATGCATCTTCTGCACACCACGCATCTGCATACACATATGTTGAGCCTCGATAACAACCATTACACCAAGAGGCTGCAACGTCTCCTGGATACAATCTTTGATCTGTGTAGTAAGACGCTCCTGGATCTGAAGTCGACGCGATAGAATCTCCACCACGCGTGCGATCTTGCTCAAACCAGTTATCTTGCCGTTAGGGATGTAAGCGACGTGGACCTTGCCGAAGAAAGGAAGCATGTGGTGCTCACATAGAGAGTAGAAATCGATATCACGTACGATTACCATCTGGCTGTAATCCTCCTCAAACACGGCGCTCTTCAAGACGTCACTTGGATCAATCTTGTAACCGTAAGTCATAAACTGCATTGCTTTTGCGACTCTTTCCGGAGTCTTTAGCAATCCCTCACGGTTGACATCCTCACCCAACAGCTCAAGCTCCTTTCTTACGAGAGGAGCCAACTCATCTGTCAAATCTTTGCTGGGATACTTAGCAATATCCCATGGTTTTATCTCTAAATCTTCGTTCATTTACTTCTTTGCCTGAAAACTCTTTGCAGCAGCCTGGAACTTCTGCAAATACATATCTATTTCCTGGTTTGCCTTAGATGTGAAGCAATAATATTTACCTGTTGTGAAGACAACCATTGCGTATGACTTTGACTTAACCTCACCATTAACAGTCTCAGTGATGAAATACTCGTAACCTGGCAAACCGTTAACCTCTACAGCATTATCAGATGTTATTGTCTCGTTGTCTGAAACCAATGCCTTAACTACCTCAGTAGCAAACATTTTCTGCTCTTTAGCCTTAACAGCATCCTCGTTCATCAACACCTTGAAAAATACGTTACGACCTGTAGCCAACTCCTTAGCGAAATCACCTGACTCACAGAATGCCACAAGAGTAGAACCCTCTGGTTGAGCACGGAATCCCTGGTTAGCGATGCTATAAAGTGAATTTTCAAAAATTGGATTGTCAGCCATCTCAGATGGATCAATAAACACTACTGACAAAAGAGCCTCCTTAGTCTTGTTGATCTCCTCCAAATCGTCAGCAGGAGACGATGCAGTAAGCATCACCGAACCGTTATCCTCAGGAACTACAAGAGTTGTGAAGACGCGATTGTTCTCAGTCTTGCTTACCAAGTAGTGCTCAGCATCATTGATGAAAACAGTCTCGTTAGTCTGGTAACCAGAAACGAAATTGTTGAAAGTCACCTTAAGAAGCTCATTCTCACTTGAAGCGTCAAGGATCATGTTAAGGTGAGAAATTGAGATTCCAGACTTCTTCTCTGGATTTCTGAATGCAGTTCCATTATCTGTTAGCTCATAACCAGCTGGTGGCACGATAGCATATGAATAGTTGTCGAACTTCTTATGTTCAGCAGTACGTTCGTTACTCTTCTCAATCTTTGCCGAAGCTGTGAACAATGTTGCAACAGCAGCTGCAAGTGTAATAAATCTCTTCATTTTTTAGCCCTTTTATGTTATTGTTACTTCTTCTTAGTTGCTGCAGCACTCTTATTGCTTGCAGGTTCTTCTTTTTTTGCAGCATCATCCTTCTTCACTGCTGAAGGATCAACTTCCAAAGTGACATCTCTTACATCATCATCTTTGACAATCAAAATCTCCGAGCTCAACTCAGGGAAATCCTCACGTAGTTTCTTAGCCATCACAAGTGCATCAGCATGAGTACGGTAGTCACCCACACGAAGTTTCCAGAATGGAGATGAGAAACTGATGTATGTTGTAAGATCTTCGTATTTTTCCTTTAGCTTCTTCTCTCTTGCGTAAGCCTCATCCTTAGACTTCTTCTGGTTGTTATCCATATACACCTGGATTCTGTAGCCAGAGAAAGTGATATATTTTTTAGACTCATTATCCTTAATCTTTCTGTTTACCAAAAGATTAACCTTAGGATTCTGCTGCAATTTGACAGTTCCATATCCAGGCTGAGTCTTAGCCAAATCTTTGAAAATATCCTCGTGTTTTACCTTTGACTGTGCAGACACTGCAAAAGCTAGCATAGTCAATAATAAAGTCAAACCAAATTTAATTCTGTTCATAATTGATAAGTTCAAAATATACGGGTACAAAGATATAAAAAATGTTTCAAGTTTCAAGTTTAAGTTTTCAAGAATCACCCTTTTACTCCGTAGACAAACATATACATATCCGCCACTGCAGCCTCAATCTCATCCGCGTCGACGGTACCGTATGTCATCAAAGCCATAGGCACACTCTGTTTATCCGACGAATATGGCGGTTGAATGTATGGACGAGAAGAGAGTTTGAATCCGTTTTTCTCATAAAATGCAATTCTTTTGATGGACTCTTCTGTCGATGGGAGTTCAACTTCTAAAATAAACGAAGACGAAGACGAAAACGAAGACGTTAACAGAGCCAACGATTTAGTGCCATAACCACACTGACGCAGATTATCAGCTATAGCAAAATGTTCCACGTAAGAGATTCCGGACAAAGACCAGACCGTGAAGAAGCCTACATTCACGTCGCCATCCTTGATTAGCAGACATTGCATCTTCTCGTTGCAATCAACGTTATAACGCTGATTGCTATCCTCTCGTCGTTCATCCGACGGAAATGCTGAATGCATCAGTGTCTCAACAAACTGATAATCCGAAGATTTTGTATCTATTTTAATTAAAGTAAGCATATTTAAATTCCGTAGAGACGGGGCATGTCCCGATAAGTAGGGACAATCCTTGTGGTTGCCCGTTTTTAACAAACAAAAAAGACGCGAGAATTTCCCGCGTCTTTATAATTTTGAAAATTGTCAACCAATTATTTCTTCTTCTTTGCTGGAGCAGCCTGCTGTTTCTGTTCTGCCTCACGAGCAGCCTTAGCAGCACGTGCCTCTGCAGCCTTCTTCTTCATCTCCTGCTGCTTACGGTAAGAGTCTGAGTTATCACGACCGATAGTCTTGATTACAACAATTGTATCAGCTGTTGGATCATACTTCTCAACGTGCATTGTGTACTCGTATCCGCTCTCGTAGTAGAAGTTACGGAATCCACCACAGAATGGCTCCCACTGTGTCTTATCCTTACGGCTATATCCACGACGGATTTGAAAACAACGCTGATTGTCCTCAGTAAGTACCTTTTCAGCACTTACCTTCATAAATTCCTGTGCGTTGATGCCTGACATTGAACAAAGACAAGCCAAAGTACCCAATATTATTTTTTTCATATCCTAAAGTCTTTTTAACGTTTCAATCAACAAAAGTAAAACATTTAGTTTGCTGACAAAAAAAATCAGTACTTATTTTATCCAATTTTGCAAATAAATGCTTACAAATACAAATATAGATGTTTCACAACATATTTATCAAGGATGAACCGTACGTTCAATCTCTGTGAAATATCCTCTCACAACATTCCAATCGTAGTAGTTACCTACTACTGCTGGTTTATCTGCTGGTAGCTTCACTTCTCTCTCGTTTAGCAAAAACTTTACCAAATATTGGCTTCCTGACACACTTGAATCATTCTTGCGGTAGAATACAATCTGCAAGTTTCCTGCCATCGGAATCACCGAGAAATCCTGCCAATAATTGTGAAGAAGCTCCAAATCTTTGTGTGCCTCACCTGCTCCATCAAGGTTAAGAAGAGCAACAAGAGGTAGCAAACCTGTATCGTGGCCAAAACGAAGGTTAGCAGCAAGACCGTTTCCTGCGATTGCAGCGTCGGCCTCAACTCTTATCTGCTCCACCAAGAATCTTGCAGACTTCATTCCTACTCCACCGTTTAGCGGACAGTTAGCGAAATCCTTATACCAATATAGGTTCTGAGACTGCCACTGTGCAGCCATCTCCTCTGGAGTGAATACCTTAGTCAAAGTACAGTTTCGTTCATCTAGATTATCCACGTCAACACCCTGCAAAGAGATCAACATATAATATAGATTCTTTATGAACTTTTCTCTGTTGACATATTTCTTTATCACATTCTTGTTAGAGAAAATTTTTTCAAGGACATCCTTACCCACATCACGTTTCTCATAGAAAGCCTTCAATTCAGGATTGCTATTGCCACCAGAAAAATCACCAACAACTTTTCCGTGACACATATATTTCTGATATCTTTCACTCGCGTCATTGTCAATGCTTAGGTTTGGACAAAGTCTGTTCAATTCCTGGCAGAACGATGTCATACTCAATGCACAACGCACCACAACCGTACTCTTAGCATCAATCTTCTTATCGCCAGCGAAGACGGCAGGGAAATTCTTCACCATACGTCTTGCGATTCCACGGTGTTGCTCACGACCAATCGGAGTAAGGTCTCCAGCACGTTTGTCAGCATCCTGACGTATCTGCTCCATCTCAATAAACAACTGCATTCCAAACGGAGTAAGTCCGGATTCCGCAGCCGCCTTAACAAAAATATCTGCTATATAGTTGTAATCCTCCTGACTATAGTGATAGCGAGAACCATGACGACCATAATGGCTGATATAAAAAGGAGTATAGCCTGCAGGAGCATCAGAAAGTGTAGGGAATTCGTATACTCCCGTCTGCACTTTATTGATACTTTTCACACTTGCTTCGTAAGAGATATAGTTTGAACTGAAGAAATCTGGTTGAGATTCCAATTCTGCATTAGTGATTGCGGCAAATCCACTTTGAGCAAACAAAAGTGTAGCAACCGACGATGTTAAAAGTTTTTGTAACGCATTCATACACAATATTTATTATCCTTTCGGCATTTATGCAAAGATACGAAAGTCAATGCAAAATGAGAAATGTAATTTCTAAATTATAAAAAAGGGGCGAACTCACGTTTGCCCCTCTTTACATATAGTATAAAATTATCTTGATTACTCTACAGTAACACTCTTCGCAAGGTTACGAGGCTGGTCAACATCACAACCCTTAGCCACAGCGATGTGGTAAGAAAGAAGCTGCAATGGAATTGTAGCCAAGATTGGAACCAAGCACTCTACAGTGTCAGGAATGACGATTGAGTAGTCTGCAATCTTGCTTGCGATTTCGTCGCCTTCAGTTACGATTGCGATAACTCTACCCTTACGAGACTTGATCTCCTGGATGTTGCTGACAACCTTCTCGTATGTTGGAGCATTTGTTGCAACTACAACAACTGGCATCTCTGCATTGATCAATGCGATAGGACCGTGCTTCATCTCAGCTGCTGGATAACCCTCAGCGTGGATGTAAGAGATCTCCTTCAACTTCAAAGCTCCCTCCAATGCTACTGGGAAGTTGTAACCACGACCTAGATAGATGAAGTTTGAAGCATATGTAAAGATTCTTGCGAAATCCTTGATCTTATCGTTCTGAGCCAAGATAGTCTCGATCTTCTGTGGCAATGCGAACATCTCCTCCAATACGTGGCGGTAGAACTTATCATCAATTGTCTTCTTCTCCTTACCTAAAGACAAAGCCAACATGATCAAAATCTGAACCTGAGCAGTAAATGCCTTTGTTGAAGCAACTCCGATCTCTGGACCTACGTGAGTGTAGCAACCAGCACCTGTCATTCTAGCGATGCTACTACCTACTACGTTACAGATACCGAATAGAAGAGCTCCGTTATCCTTTGCCAACTCAAGAGCTGCCAATGTATCAGCTGTCTCACCTGACTGTGAAATTGCAATTACAACATCTGTTGGGTTAACAACTGGTTTACGATATCTAAACTCTGATGAGTACTCAACCTCTACTGGAATCTTAGCGAACTCCTCAATCGCATACTTACCGATCAAAGCAGCATGCCAGCTTGTACCACATGCAGTGATGATGATACGGCTTGCATTCATGAAGCGTTCCTTATTATCAATGAAACCACAAAGTGCGATATTATCTAGATCAACATTGATGCGACCGCTTGTAGCCTCCATTACTGTACGGGTCTGCTCAAAGATCTCCTTAAGCATGTAATGTTCATAGTCGCCCTTCTCAAGCTCTGACAAGTTCAACTCTAGCTCCTGGATCTTTGGAGTCTTCTCAACATTAGCAATTGTTAGCACCTTGATAGCCTTGCCCTTTGTAAGGATAGCAATCTCCTCATCTGCCAAGTAAACAACCTTGTTTGTGTACTCAATGATTGGAGTTGCATCAGAAGCCAAGAAATACTCATCGTTTCCGATACCTACTACAAGTGGGCTACTCTTTCTTGCTGCGATGATTGTCTCTGGGTGACCCTTCTCGATAACTGCGATTGCGTATGCTCCTACAACCTGGCTCAATGCCAACTGTACAGCTGTGCAAAGGTCACAATTATTCTCCTTCTTTACGAACTCGATAAGCTGAACTAGAACCTCAGTATCTGTTGTACTTCTGAAAGTATAACCTTTAGCGATCAAAGACTCCTTGATAATAGCATAGTTCTCGATGATACCATTGTGAATCAATGCCAAATTCTCGCTCTGTGAATAGTGAGGGTGAGCATTGCAATCGTTAGGCTCTCCGTGAGTTGCCCAACGTGTGTGTGCGATACCAATATTACCGCTCAAATCCTTGTCTCTAGCGAAAGCTTCCAAATCAGAAACCTTTCCCTTTGACTTATAGACGTTCAATCCACCCTTGTCATCAATCATAGCGACACCTGCGCTATCATAACCTCTATATTCAAGACGGTGCAAACCCTTGATCAAAATTGGGTATGCTTCTTTAGTACCAATGTAACCTACAATTCCGCACATAAAATTTCAAATTTTCTTAATTTAGTGCAAATTTATGCATTAATTATTAAACTACAAAAGCAAACGAAAGTACAAAAGTTACATTATTCTTAAATTATGTTAACGTGTCTTTGCGTTTCTTCAATTGACATTATCATAATCTCGACATTGCCTCCTCTACATCAGCCTTTTCAGAGAATCCGGAAAATCTAACATATCCTTCTCCTCCTGGGCAGAACCCTACGCCTGGAGTGCAGACAATAGATTTCTCATAAAGCATCTGCTCAAAGAATCTCCACGAGTTAACCCCGTCTGGTGTCTTAACCCATATATATGGAGAGTTGTCTCCGCCTGCCACCGTCAACCCGATTGACTGCAATTTTTCTTTAATCATTTTGGCATTTGCCATATAATAATCTGCAATCTGATGCATCTGCTTCTGTCCTTCTGGAGTATAAATAGCCTCTGCTGCACACAATCCCAAATATGGTATACCAGAGAACTTAGATGTCTGTCTACGTCTGCACAACTGATTGAGTGACATAGCCTTGCCCATCTCAGTATACGCAACCACCTCACTAGGAATGATAGTGAATCCAAAATTAGTTCCTGTGTAGCCTGTCGTCTTTGAGAAACTTCTCAACTCAATCGCCACCTTCTGAGCTCCCTTGATTTCATAGATAGAACGAGGAACTTTCTTCTGTCTCACATAATGTGCATGCGATGCATCATATATAATTAGTGTGTGAGTGTCGTTGGCATACTTCACCCATTTTTTTAACTCGTCTGTAGTCAATGTTGTGCCGGTAGGATTGTTCGGCAAACTCAAATAAACAACATCCAAACGCTCTTTAGGAATTGCAGGGACAAAATTATTCTCTGCATTACATGGCAAATAAACTAGATTACTCCATCTTCCGTCTTCCATCTTCTGGCCAGAACGTCCGCTCATCACAGTGTTGTATATGAATGCAGGATACGATGGATCAAACACTCCGATAATATTATCTCTACTCAACAATTCCAAAACATCTGCAGCTGCACTACGTGGATCATCATTGATGAAAATATCGTCAGTCGAAAGTTTTATGCCATTACTTTCATAATCAGTCTTTAGGATTCGCGTCTCCAATGCTTTCAATCGCTCTGGAATATCTGTTGATTTTGTAGCATGAGTCGACGCCATCATCTCCAGATTTTGGCGGAAAGAATCAACATACTCACCTTGAAGAATATGGTTGGAGTCGCCGGCATCAAGATGGATAACCTTCGAGCCAGGACGTGTTATCTTGAAAATATTTACTTTTCGATGAATCTCCGTGAAAAGGTAGTTTTCAGGAAGTTTCAAATAATCTTCGTTCAATAATGCCATCAGTTCGGATGTTATATGTATAATCTTTTTCTAAACTAAAAAAGGAGACGTGAATGATCGCGCCTCCTATACCCTTCATACTATTTCTGAGAAAGCGGACGGATATCCTTGATCATCAACTGAGTGTTCGAACCTCCATTAAAGTTGTTCTCCTCAATTGTGTAACAGATATCTACCGGATTGAACGCCTTAATGTAGTCGTTGTACTCCGACAATCCGAACGCTATACCATTCATGATGCACTCACTCTGAGAATCCACCAACTCAAGTTTCAAATGCTCCTTCTCCTTACCTACAACGCGGCTTGTACCATAGTCAAGCACCTTGCGTGTGGCGAAAACCGGTTTCATATTCTCCGGTCCGAATGGGCTGAACTGTTTTAGCAAACGCACAAACTTAGGAGTGATCTCCTTGAAATCGATGAACGCATCGATATCCTGCTGTGGTTTCTGCTGCTCAGTAGTAATGTTTTCAGTAACGTACTGTTCCATTCTTCTACGGAACTCTGGTACATTCTCAGGTTTCATACGCAATCCAACCGCATACATGTGACCGCCAAAATTCTCAAGAAGGTCGCTGCAGTTTTCAATTGCCTTATACAAATCGAATCCCGACACAGAACGTCCGGATCCAGTAGCAAGATTATTCTCCTGCGAATATGTCAACACGATAGTAGGCTTGTAATGCAATTCAGTAAGACGTGAGGCCACGATACCGATCACACCCTGATTCCAATTCGGATTATAGATCACGATGGAATTGCTACTATCAAGTTCCTCTTTCTTATCTTCAAGTTGGGCAATAGCTTCATCAGTCACGCTCTTGTCCAAATCTTTTCTCTGCTGATTGTATTTGTCGATACAGTCACTCTTCTCACGTGCGAATGTCAACTCCTTAGAAATCAAAAGTTCAACAGCCTCAGATGCTGTCTTGATCCTACCGGATGCATTCAAACGTGGACCGATCTTAAATACGATATCTGAGATAGTGATCTCCTTACCTGTCAAGCCACAAACGTCGATGATACACTTCAAACCAAGGCTTGGATTTGAGTTCAACTGCTTCAAACCATAATAAGCCAAGATTCTATTCTCTCCAATGATAGGCACGATATCCGACGCGATACTAACTGCAGTCAAGTCGAACAAATCAGTAAGAGTATCTGGTGAGATTCCATTGTTCATTGCGAAAGCCTGCATAAGTTTGAAACCTACACCGCACGCTGACAAATTGGAATCTGGATATGTTGAGTCGGCACGTTTTGGATCAAGCACCGCTACAGCATCAGGAAGATTGTCGTCTGGAGTATGGTGGTCGCAAATGATAAAATCAATCCCTTTCTCCTTTGCATACTTCACCTTGTCGACAGCCTTGATACCACAGTCGAGAGCAACGATCAACTTAACATTGGTCTCAGCCGCGTAATCAATGCCTAAATATGAAATACCGCTTCCTTCAACATAACGATCTGGAATATAAAAATCCACATACGAATAGTTGAATTTCAAGTATTTGTAAACAAGGGCGACGGCAGTGATTCCGTCGACATCATAATCTCCGTATACCAAGATACGCTCTTTCTTACCCATCGACTGATTCAATCTGTCGACAGCCTTATCCATGTCGTTCATAAGGAACGGATCATGAAGGTCCTCAATACGTGGGCGGAAGAATTTTTTGGCAGCCTCAACTGTCGTGATTCCTCGACGTACAAGTAGCTGACAAAGGATTGAGCTGATTCCGAGTTCCTCAGACATCAGATCCCTCTGTTTATTTTGCTCTTCGGTAAGAGAAGTATATACCCAATTTGCTGCCATATCACTATCTTTTAATTCATATGTGCAATTGCAAATAGACATTCTACCGCAATCAACACATTATGTTTTGTAAAGGTACAAAAAAAGATAATAATTTCACAACCTTGACGCAAAAAATCGACACTTATATAAAAAAAGGAGAAAACGGAGAAAGCTATTGAGAAAATAGTAGTAAATTTGTAGTTCTCAATCTGTCTTCTGAAGTTTTATGTAAAGTGGCAGTTTTAGATTAAAATAATTACGGAAATGTACAATTTACATCATAGATTTCAACGATTTTTAGTTTGGCGAGAGCACGCTATCCCTGCGAAGTATTTCACAATGATACTAAGTGCCTTCGTTGGATTTTTCTGTGCATTGGCAGCTCACGTTTTGAAAAGCATCGTAGAATATCTTCACGAAGTTGTGAAAAACACAGTGGAGGCAAGCGCGGTCAACTACCTTTACTTCGTTATGCCAATCGTGGGAATTTTCCTTGCCAGCACATTCGTACGCTATATTGTCAAGGATGATATCAGCCACGGAGTAACGAAAATTCTTTACGCCATCTCTCAAAGAAAAGCCGTCATAAAGGCCCACAACATGTGGTCGTCTCTTGTAGCCAGTTCCTTAACCATCGGATTCGGTGGATCAGTCGGAGCCGAGGCCCCTATCGTACTTACAGGTTCTGCTATCGGTTCAAATCTTGGAAAGGCATTCAAGATGGACAGAAAGACGTTAATGCTTCTAGTCGGCTGTGGTGCATCTGCTGCGGTAGCCGGTATCTTTAAGGCTCCAATCACAGGTGTTATCTTCACATTGGAAGTTTTGCTTCTTGACCTTACAATGGCAACCGTCATTCCTCTTTTGATTTCATCTATCACAGCCAGTTTGGTGACATACTTCCTTTCTGGCTCTGAATTTATGTTCGGTTTCACAATCAATGATCCGTTTACTCCTACAAGAACTCCATTCTACATCATACTTGGTGTGTTGTGTGGATTCATTTCGCTTTATTTTACTCGCGGAATGTCGAAACTTGAGGCAAATTTCGGAACTGTGAAATCGCCTACAAAGAAGATGGTGATCGGTGGAATAATGCTAAGTGTGTTGATTTTCCTTCTTCCTCCGCTATACGGTGAAGGATATACCACTATCACAGCCCTACTTGACAACGATGCCGTAAAGGTAACAGAGAACAGTGCATTCTACCAGTTTAGAGACCATTTCTGGATGCTATTCCTATTTCTTGCATTGCTTGTCATGCTTAAGATCTTCGCATCTGCAGCGACTAACTGTGCCGGAGGAACCGGAGGAATCTTCGCCCCAAGTTTGTTTGTGGGCTGTATCACAGGTTATTTGATGGCAATGTTAATGAACTACACTCAATTTTTCCGCTTGCCTGAGAAGAACTTTGCATTAGCAGGTATGGCTGGTGTAATGGCAGGAGTCATGCACGCACCACTTACAGGAACATTCCTTATCGCTGAGTTGACGGGAGGCTACGGACTCTTCGTAAGTTTGATGATTACAGCCACTGTGGCATACATGACAATCATCGCATTTGAGCCACACAGTTTGTATGCACAGCGTCTTGCTCAAAAGGGAGAGCTACTTACTCACCACAAGGATAAGACAGTTCTTACTCTTCTAAGAATGGACGACGTGATTGAGCAGGATTTGCAGAGATTACGTCCAGACATGTATTTGGAAGACTTGGTGAAGATTATTTCACGTACTAAGCGAAACATCTATCCCGTCTTAAATAAGAAAGAAGAATTGCTCGGAATCATCACTCTTGATGAAATCCGCAACATCATGTTCCGCCCTGAACTTTATACAAAATTCCAGGTGAGCGACTTAATGACAGCTCCACCTGACATCCTTTCCCTACACGACTCTATGGAGTCTGTAATGAAGAAATTCGAGAAGACTCAGGCTTGGAATCTTCCTGTTGTTGAGAATGGCAAATATGTAGGATTTGTGGCTAAAGCAAAGATATTCTACGAATACCGTAATATCATTGTTCAACTTTCTGAAGAATAAACAATCATGGCAAACGACATCAACAACGATATATTCCACCGTGTCAACCTTATTTTAGGCGATGAATTCGTGAAAAAGGCTGGCGACTTGAAGGTCATCGTGCTTGGTCTTGGAGGCGTAGGGAGCTGGTGTGCAGAAGGTCTTTTCCGCACAGGTTTCACCAACATGACCATTGTGGATTGCGACACTGTGAATGCCACTAATATCAACCGTCAGATGCCTGCACTAATGGCGACGGTGGGAAGGAAGAAAACTGATGTTGTGAAGGAACGTCTGTTGGCAATCAATCCAGACGCGAATGTAACAGTCATAGATAAGGCATATACACAGGCTGACCAAGTCGATTTTCACCTTGCAGACTACGACATCATCATTGATGCCATCGACAGTCTAACAAACAAGGCTGCACTGATTTTAGAGGCATCTTCGTACGATGATAAGATATTCGTTTCATCAATGGGAGCAGCATCGAAAATAGACGCCACACAAATCTCCATAGCTGAGTTTTGGAAGGTTAACGGTTGTCCGTTGGCTGCAGCAATACGCAAGAGATTCAAGAAATTCAAAACGATGCCAAAACATAAGTTTAAGTGCATCTATTCCCCTGAAATACCATACCGTCAAGACCAATACTTGACTGAGGAGGATAAAGCCTCAGCAAAACAGGTTAACGGTTCTCTAATCCACATCACAGGCATCTTCGGATTCATGATTACTAATGTAGTGGTGAACGAAGTGATGAAGACGTTGAATGCAGAATGAAGTCGGGCATTCAGGCTCATTCTAATTCATATAGGCAATTATATACGAGTTGTCCAACACATGCTTTTTCTTTATACGCTCGCCCTTCGGGCTCGCGTAGTGGGAGGGTTAGGGCGTTCCGCCCTTAACAATCCTCATTTTGGACAACTGCTATATAATCTCCTTCATATATACCATTGTTTTCGTTTTCGTTTTCGTCTTCGTTTTCGTCAAAAAAAAAGGGTTTGTAAAGAATCTTTACAAACCCGCAAGGTGAGATTATTATAAACTAAATTGTTTCTTACTGCTTCTTTACACGCTCGATAGAAATCTCCTCGATCATGTAAGAGTTCTCAAATACACCTGTCTGCTTTGTTCCGCTGGCAAAGATGTAAACACCCTGTCCGTTTCTCTTTCCCTCAAGGAACTCGCCCTCATAACGGTCTCCGTTTGCGAAACTGTAAACTCCAGTACCGCTTGGCATACCATCAACGAAATCACCAGTATAGATATCGCCTGTAGGATATACGTATGTACCCTTACCGTGGCGCTTACCTGCCTTGAACTCACCAGTGTATTTTGCACCAGAATTGTAAGTATATGTACCCTTACCTTCAAACTGGCCGTCTACGAATTGTCCATCGTACACTTCGCCGTCTTCAAATGTGTAGATACCCTTACCGTTTCTACATTTTCCCTTACACTGAGAATATGCATCTACACTGAACATCATTAGCGAAACTATCGCGATAAATAAAACCTTTATCTTCATAATATTGCTTACTTTTCAAACAACAGCGTCAAAGGTAAACACTTTTTTGAAAATATGTGTATATTTATTAGACTATTTTTAAAAATATGTTGTAAAAATACTTTTTTGGTCGAGTTATCAACCGCGGAACATCTTTACCATCATTTTTTTCGATTCCTCATAGTCTGATGCTTTTGGCTTGAATCCGTCGCTTTCCATCAACTTTTCCATCTCCTTTTTCTCGTCTTTTGACAAACTCTTTGGAATAAAAATGCTGACGTACACCAACAAATCTCCGCTTCCATATGCATTCAAACGTGGCAAACCTTTACCCTTCACTCTCAACAACTTTCCATGTGTTGTGCCTGGCTCAATCTTAACCTCACATTTCTTACCGTCGACTGTAGGGACTTCGATCTTACCTCCGCAAACTGCCATTGGAAGTGGAATCAATGCGTTGTAGATCAAATCCTCGTTGTCACGGAACAAATCTGGATCCTGCTCCTCTTCGATCTGGACAATCAAATTACCCTTCTCTCCGCCTCTACCAGCTGCATTTCCCTGACCAGGTACACGTAGGCTCATACCGTCCTGAACTCCTGCTGGAATCTTGAACTTAACTGTTGCCTCCTGCTGCTTAACTCCTGATCCGCCACAGCACTTACACTTATTCTTTACGATCTGGCCCTCACCTTCACAATCAGGACAGTATGACTGTGTTCTCATCTGTCCCATGATAGTACGCTGCACTCTATATACAACTCCGCTACCATTACAAGTAGAACATGTCTGTGTCTGTCCGTCTGCTGAACCAGTACCATTACATTCTGTACACTCTTCGTTGCGCTTCAACTTCACCGTCTTCTCAACGCCATTCTGAACGTCCTTCAATGTGACTTTCACTCTCATGCGCAAGTCGCCGCCGCGACGTGTAGGTCGGCCACCGCCTCCGCCACCGCCAAATCCGCCGAAGCCACCCATGCCTCCGAAGATGTCGCCAAACTGTGCGAAGATGTCTTCCATTGACATTCCTCCACCGAAGCCGCCGAAGCCTCCGCCGCCGAAACCGCTGTCATCAAGTCCGGCGTGGCCATACTTGTCGTATCTTGCACGCTTGTTCTCGTCGCTCAATACTTCATACGCCTCTGCTGCCTCCTTAAACTTAGCCTCTGCCTCTGGATTGTCAGGGTTTCTATCTGGGTGATATTGGATCGCCTTCTTACGATATGCCTTTTTCAACTCATCTGCTGTAGCAGTCTTTGAGACGCCAAGCACTTCGTAGTAATCTCTCTTCTCTGCCATGATTTTATGCTCCAATTACGACCTTGGCAAATCTTACGACCTTCTCACCCATGATATAACCTTTCTGAGTGCAGTCGATAACCATCCCTTTTTTGTCGTCTCCCATGGGCACTTGTGCGACTGCCTCGTGGAAGTCGGTGTTGAAGGGCAAGCCTACAGTCTCGATTTCTTTTACATTGTTACCATCTAAGAATTTCACGAACTTGTCGTGTATCAAATTCATTCCCTCTTTTACAGCCTCAACATTGTCGGCAGTCTTAACTGCTCCCATCGCACGCTCAACGTCGTCGATAAGAGGAAGCATCTGCTCAAGCACATTCTTTCCAGCTGTCTGGATTAGCTCTGCTTTCTCCTTCAATGTGCGCTTTTTATAATTATCAAATTCAGCATATAGACGCAAATACTGATCTTTCTGAGCAGCGATCTGAGCCTCAAGCTCTGCAATCTTAGCATCCTTCTCGTCTACTGGCTGAGCATCTGCAGCTCCTTCTGCAGCAGTAGCATCTGTGTTTACAGTCGCCTCAGCAGCGTTCTCCACGTTCTGAGCCTCTGCGTTTTCTACTTTCTGTTCTTCTATATTATTCTCTTCTGCCATAATATCATATATTTTACGTTTATACTTATTTAATATCACCTTAGTATATTCAAAAAGTTTGCCAAACTTGCAAAACTGCAAATTTGGCAGACTTTCATACCTTAAAGTATGACATTTGTGTCATGATGTCATTTTATTCTGAAGACGCAATGATATCGCGTCTCTACAAATCAAAAGCAACAGGCCAATATAATGCTGATTACACCAACAATAATAGGGAACCAGATTCTTGAGATGCTCTGCCAAACACGGCTTCCACCCTCACCCAAAAATCTTGACGTTGTCTCTACATATTTATCGAAACGCTTTGGATTGCGAATCTTCTCGGCAAGATTATATCCTCCGAATGCGATGGCCATTATGCCAATCACAATTAAGAAAATATTGTCATCATTCATAATCAACCAATTTAGTCAAATACATTACCGTTGTTAGATGTTAGACGTACCATCTCGTCGTACTCGGCAGGACTCAAATCCTGGAAATAGTAGTTACGTGGGTCTGTGACCTTACCTTTATAATGCACCTCGTAGTGAAGGTGTGTTCCTGTACTCTTTCCTGTGTTACCCATATATCCAATCACGTCGCCACGGTTAACATTCTGTCCACGCTTCAACTTGAAGCCATCCATATGTCCGTATAGAGTTTCGTAACCGAAACCATGATCAATGATGATACAGTTTCCATAACCTTGCTTCCAACCTACAAATGTAAGTGTTCCCTTGGCAGTAGCGAAGATTTCAGAACGATGGGCTCCAGAGAAGTCCATTCCAGCATGGAACTTAGGAGTCTTATAAATAGGGTCAATACGCATACCGTATCCAGACGCCATACGTTTCATATCTTTATTAAGCACAGGCTGAATAGATGGAGTACGTAGAAGACGCTCCTCGTGGTTCTTTGCAGCGTCGAACACCTCATTGAAAGATTTGCTCTGCACATATAGTTTACGACGCAATTCATCCACTTTCTGTGTAGTAAGTGTTGCGATATCAGAAGAAGTCTTCTCACGCAAGTCCTTATATTTAACTGAAGTTTTATCGATTTCTCTTGCCTCACTTGGCACTGGATCCGCATTCACAACCACACGGTAAAGGTTATCATCACGTTGCTGGATATCATCCAACACCTCCTGAATCTCTTCAATCTGAGAGTTTAGCAACTCATACTGAGCCTCCATCTCCTGCTTCTCACTACGAAGTACCTTCTCGTTAGGGCTCTCAAACAACATTACAAATGCCACGAAACAAGCTAATCCTGCAAATACGCTCGACACCAAGTGTGAGATAATATTGGAAATCCTATACTGCATCTTGTTGTCGATGCGGAAATAGGTCATAGTTTTCGGGTCAAAATGATATATTGGTTTCGCCATTTTAGTCTAAACAGTTTAATTAGCACGCAAATATATCTTTTTTATCGGTTTTTATAAAATATGCACTACTAAAATGCTTATATTTGCTGATAAATATAAAAAAATCGGTGAAATGGCACGTTTTAAGAGAATTCTATTGAAGTTAAGTGGAGAGTCGTTGATGGGAGCCAAAGGTTACGGTATCGACGAGACTCGTCTTGCAGAATATGCACAGCAGATCAAAGAGATCAAGGAGATGGGAGTTGAGATCGGAATCGTGATCGGTGGAGGAAATATCTTCCGTGGATTGAGCGGAGCAAAGGCTGGTTTCGACCGTGTTAAGGGCGACCAGATGGGTATGCTTGCAACAGTGATCAACGGTATGGCACTATCTTCAGCACTTATTTCTATTGGTCAGCCAGCAAAGGTTTTGACTGCTATCAGAATGGAGCCAATCGGTGAGTTCTACACTCGCGACAAGGCTGTTGAGACAATGCAGAGCGGTGCAATCGCAATCATGACTGCAGGTACAGGATGTCCTTTCTTCACTACAGATACAGGTTCAGCTCTTCGTGCAATCGAGATCGGAGCAGACGTTATGTTGAAGGGAACACGTGTAGACGGTATCTACACTGCAGATCCAGAGAAGGATCCAACTGCAACTAAGTTTGATGAGATCAGCTACGACGAGATCCTAACTCGTGGTTTGAAGGTTATGGACGTTACTGCTACAGCATTGGCAAAGGACAACAAGATGCCTATCATGGTGTTCAACATGGACGTTGTAGGCAACTTGAAGAAGGTGATGTCTGGCGACAAGATCGGAACTTTCGTACACCCTTGATTAGATTAGAGCTTAGAGCTTAAAGCTTAGAGAGATTAAGAGAGACGCAGGGGTGTTGCCTCTGCGTTTTCTTATTTATAAGATTTTTATATTCAAAATAAGGATTGCAAAGGGCGGTAGCCCTTGCCCCTCCCACTACTGCGAGCCCGTAGGGCGAGCGGCAAATAAAAGCATTGATAGTAAGTCTTTTATAATGTCAAAATAAACTAATAAATGAAAACATATTGGTTTGCATTCAACGAGAAATCAGAGATCGTCGTTGAAAAAATTACCGAAGATTCATATAAAATCCCATTTGCAGAGACGGTGCCGTTTGCAATAAAGCAAGAAATCATCACATTGCCAGAGTTGAATGGATATCCTGCCAAAGCAGTGACGTTGGATGGAGAATTACCGTCGGCTTATGAATTTTCTGGATTGAGAGATTCATACACCAAACTTCCTTTCGACGAATACTACGCCGCAGGAAAAGCCGCAGAGTTGATCGCCTTCCACACCAACACTCGCTACTGCGCACGATGCGGAAAAGAGATGGTGAAGAAGACGGATATCAGCCGCGTCTGCACAGGATGTGGAAAAGAGATCTGGGCACCTGTCCAGCCAGCCATCATCGTGCTCGTGTCGAAAGGCAAAGATGAAGTTTTGCTTGCGAGAGCCAAGAATTTCCGACGCCCTTATTATGGACTTGTCGCAGGATTTGTGGAGACAGGCGAAAGCATAGAGGAGACAGTACGACGCGAGGTGATGGAAGAGACGGGTTTGAAAATCAAGAACATCCGTTACTATAAATCACAGCCGTGGCCATACCCTAACAGCTTGATGCTTGGATTCTTCGCGGAATATGAGAGTGGCGAGATCAAGGTTCAGGAGGAGGAATTGGTTGATTGCCGATGGTTCAACCGTCACGCTATGCCGGACATTCCTGGCAAATTGTCCATGGCGAGAATGCTGATCGACGAATGGCTTGGGAATAAATAAAATCCCTATGATAATCTGGAATCCGTGGCACGGTTGTCATAAAATAAGCGAGGGGTGCCAGCATTGCTATATGTATTTCCTGGACAGGAAACGTGGCATCGACACCTCTAAGATCTATCGCACAGAGAATTTCAATCTCCCTGTGCAGCGACGTCGCGACGGAAGATTCAAACTGCCTTCATGGATGCAGCTATACGTGGGATTGTCAACAGATTTCTTCGTGGAGGAGGCTGACCAATGGCGTGACGAGGCGTGGCATATCATGCGTCAGAGACCAGATATCATTTTCCGTCTGCTCACGAAAAGAGCAGAAAGAATAGAGAAATGTCTGCCTAAAGATTGGGGCGACGGTTATGAGAATGTGCTTCTGCAGGTGACGACGGAAAACCAACGTCGCGCCGATGAACGATTGTCCATTTTGCTCGACATTCCAGCCAAACACAAAGGATTCATGGCTGCTCCTCTTATTGGCGACGTCGACGCGGAGAAATTTCTTGCTACGGGACAATTCGAGGAGGTGCTTTGTGGCGGGGAGAATTACGACGGAGCCCGCCCGTGCAATTATGATTGGGTGAAAAAACTGAGCGACCAATGCAGGAAATACAACGTCACTTTCGACTTTATTGAGACTGGTACCGTCTTCATTAAGGATGGCAAACAATACAATATTCCAGACAAAAGGACGCAATCGCTTCAAGCATTCAAATCGGAACTGAGTTTCCAGGGAAAGAAACCTGATTATAAACTTATCAACCCGGAGCCGGGCATCTTCGACACCGAAGAATACACTCCTTTTTTCCGTGACCATTGCCACACCTGCGGCTCCAGACTGACATGCAATGGATGCTCCAATTGCGGAAACTGTGAATGATGACGATCAAATAAATTCACCACAGAGACGCAGAGATCACAGAGAAATCCTGTTGTATTTAGATGGAGATTAGGAGAATGTAAAATTAACAAACACGAATTTTCATTAATTAATCACGAATTTTCCAAAAATTGGAACGCCGCGCTTATGCTTATTGGAAACGGAAAATTCCGGAAATGATTCGGAAAATTGGGGGACATTTTCGAACACGGATTTCACTGATTAAACGGATAATTTCGCTTACGCGATTGTATTGAAACACGAATTGGCATGAATTGACCACGAATTAAAAAAAATTGGAACGCTTCGCGTTTTTGGGCATATTAGGGGAACGGAAAATTCCGGAAATGATTCGGAAAATTGGGGGTGGTATTTTCGAACACGGATCTCACTGATTAAACGGATAATTTCGCTTACGCGAATTGGATTGAAACACGAATTATCATTAATTAATCACGAATTATCCAAAAATTGGAACGCTTCGCGTTTTTGGGGCGTATTATGGAAACGGAAAATTCCAGAAATGATTCGTGGAAATTATCCCTTTAGGGATTTAATGTTGGTAGATCATATATGAATGTTGGTTTATACGTTTTTCCCGTTAGGGAATATATGGAAAATAAAAAGCAACCGTTAAGGACGATGACAACCTAATGTTTTCACAACGGAATAATCCTTATTGTGAATTGCTCAAAAAAACTTACCTTTGTTATAGACAATAACAACTCATTGCTATGATTCTTCTGACAATCAGTCTATTACAAAGAAATTTAGAAATAAAAAAAGGTCGTGTTCACGACCTTTTTTTATTGTGATTCCGCATATTTGAAATTTAGAATATCAATAATTGGACATACGTATTCTCTGCATTCAATTCGTCTTTCTCGTTCTCTTCCTTCTTTTGATTAGAAAAAAATTCCATTTGTTCAAATTGCTTATCTGTTAAGGTAAAAAGCACTACATTTCCATGAACTGGTAACATTTTCTTTACCCTATTAAGATGAACATTAGCATTTTCTATACTTGGACAACAACGATAATAAATAGAATATTGCATCATTAGAAATCCGTCTTTGATAAGACAAGATCTAAAATGCTGAGCAGCACGAGCATCCTCACTTGTGGTGACTGGTAAATCAAAGAATACGATTGCCCACATAACTCTGTATTTATTAAGTCTTGTCTGTTCTATCATATTTCCATTTCAGGGTAGGATATTTTCCTCAATTCTCCGCTAAAGCATTTGCTGAGAGATGCTGTTGTACTGGAAACTGCGACAAGAAGCGGACTTTTCTTGTCTCCCATATTTACATCCAAAGCAGGTATTTTCCATAGTTCCTTTTTTAATGACGGAGTCAACTCTTCAAAATCATGGCCAATCAAAAAAAGTTCTCTAATCAGTTTGTCGACATAGGGACGATATGGTTCCATAATATCATCAGCAAGACAATAGGCATTGTACTTATTATGGTGATGAATTCCAAACGTAGGCAACAATCCACTTCCTACTAATGCTCTTGCCACTACAGATCTTAATATCGCATAACCATAATTCAAAACATTATTGGGTGGGATACCTCCTCTATCTCTCACAAAACCTACAATTTCAGGGAAGAGATTTTTCCAATAATATACGGCAGCTCTTGCCTCCAAATTATCAGGATCTCCGCTTCTTACATCCTTAGCCCACGAAATCATATTTGAAACAGATACATCATTCAAATTTTTTAGGACCGCTGCTTGGTTTCTTATCTTACATTGCATTGTCTGCTGCCAAAGTTGTTTCTTCAAAGGAAGAGATGCGTTGATCTGATCATCGAATCTCTCGCTTTGAAGCGTATTGCCATCTAATGGCATTACCAAACCAATAGGCATATTCTTTGCATCACAAGTGATTATAGCACAATTGTTTTCTACCAAAGAGGACATCAAGGCATTTGTGATTGTGATCTGACGATTTTCCAATATCACTACCCCGATATCTTCGATGGGGACACTACAAGATTCTCTATCTTCCTCTGGAAAGCTAACAATCAATTGTTTGTTTTTCAAAGAAAGGTAAGAAGGAGAACTAAAGGCTAATGTTTTCTTAATCACACTCGACCTCCCCTAAACGATTAATCTTAATCGGAACACAAAACTCCTTTATCATTTCTCCATTGTCTGCTTTTTGAGTTTTCATCTTTTGAGTAAACTCAATTTTTTTATCTATTATATCTGCCACATAAAATGGAATGAAATAACAAACAGATCCGCCCTCGCAGTTTCTAAACTTATAGATTCGATTGTTGTCTATATTATTCCAATCTATGCCTTTTTCACGTTCTTCTTTAGACGGAAAATAGACCAAGTCTGTTGGTTGAAGAGCAAAAATTAGATTATACTTTTCATTCTTTTTATTGACAAAAACTTTAGGAACAGGGTTCTCTTTGGATTTTATTCTATCTATTGCCTCTCTTAAATTGACAATATTGAAAACTCTTTCTCCCTTATCATTTTCATAAACGCCAAGATAAGCATTAAATCCTTCGTCTCCCTTCACAAGTTTTTTCTTCTTGTTGCCAGTTTCTCCCAACATTAGCTTGTTGCCAATAATTTCGTGTACTCTAACTTTTTTTATCGGCAAATGAGGGATTCCTTCATTAAGAGCTATAATATTATTATTCATGCTCTCAATACCTTCTGGAGAAAACGCTTCTGACATATTGTCATTGTATTTTGATAAATGATTCAACAATATTCTTCTGACTGCTTTGTCTGTTATTTTGGAAGTTATCAAAGATTTATCAAAAACATTTTCTTTATCATAAACTATTGATCTGCGAATTGCACTTTGAGCTTCGTCTCCAATCATTATCTTTCCAAACACATGAGCTTGATGCAATGAGTTTCTAATCGCCCATCCATCTCCTTTCACTTGCTTGACCGCCTTTTTCTTCTTCGCTCCATTTTCATCTACATACTTCAAGTAGTAGTTGGATGTCTTAGTAAGAATTCGATTTGCATATTTGAAACTTACCAATGCAGAAGAAAGGACCTTCTTGGCATCCTCTGTAAAAGTCTCCCATGGTTTGATAAACAACCCCTTTTTCTTTAATGTTGCGGCTAAGTCATATCTTGTAGTAGATCCAGCGCTGATATTATTAAGCAAGTTGACGTGATTTCTCGTCGCACAAGCAATGACAATAGCATCCATTGCATGATGACGATGGTCAAGTCGCTTCTTCTGAACAGTAGATGAAAGTGGTAACTGAGGAAATCTATGTCCATTAGATTCTGCAACAAAATTTCCAGTAGAGCCTTTCATTGTATTGAGTCTTTCAAATCGAGGAAGTAAAATTTGGTTCCATACGTCGTTCATACCCCAGTCATTTTTCAATACTGTAGTTATAGTACCATTGACAGAGATGATATTCTTTGAAATCTCAGAATCCTCACCGTCTTCCCTCACAATTTTAGATAGAAGAGATGAAATCAGCGTGCTGATGTATCTTGTGTCGTTTAGTTTACGATTGTTGAATTCATCAGGAATGTCGTCGGCAAGAAGTTTTCTTATCTTCTGTCTATCATTGGAATAAGTAGATTTTACAAAGTTCTCATATTCCTCGACGCTGAAGATTTTAACTCCATTGTCCACTTTTTCTCCATGATGATTCTTAATAAATTCATAACCAAGTTGTGCTCCTTTCAATGAATTAACATTAGCCTCGCATACGACCTTATTGGAATAAGAATCGTCGTAATATCTTGCCTGTGGGATAACATGCTCAATTTGATATTCCGGAGTAAACAATTTCGACAACGGAATAATTTTACCTGTGTATGGGGAGCGGTATTTCTGCTCAATCCATGTGATATATTTACGCACTTCTGCCTTAGTAGGCCACTTGCTACTATCAATGGATTCATATTTTTTTAAGATTGCAGTTATCTCGTCATCAGTCTGGACTGAAGACAATACACCATCCTCAAATATTCTAAAAATCTCAGCCTGCGATGGAGAATTAGGTCTAACTCCCTCTATTTTGAATTGAACATCTGCGAACTCAAGCAGAAGGGCTTTTGCTCTGCGATTGGCAGTTTCGTTTTCCCTAATACGTTTGCTGGCATTTTTTCTTTGTTCGTTTGTCTGCTTCAATTCACGACCTAACTCAATATGGAACTCGTCTATTTTACCATACTTTTTCCAAATATCTCTTACAACACGTAGAGTTTCAAGAGTAACTTGCTCTACAATTGGATTGTTGAGAGAATGTTGTTTGAAATCAGTTAGAAATTTATCTATATCGGAAGGGTTTTCCCACTTGGAACTGTCACCAGACTCACTATGTCTGTCATATACAAGGTAGCAGGCAATATGTAGTGGTAATCCCTGAAAATCCCCAATTGCATCAAGCACTGTACCATCAATTGGAGAAGAGTATTTCGTCACATTGTCACGTACTCGCTCGCTGATTGTCTCATCTTTTGTTTTAGATAGAATCTTTTCGATTCGCTCCCTTGTAGTAGGATCAATATCTTCCTCTTTCCAATATTTACCACAACGCATCAAAGGCAATAGTTTCTTAATTGCCTTAGCCGAATATGAGCCATATTCTTTTACGAATGCTGGAGTCTTAGACAAAACCTTTGCGAAATTATCAGCATCAAGATCTGGATATTTCGATTCGCAGAATTTCTTCAATGCACTCGACAACTCTTTTTTCAAGGACGCCGAATACATAATCTGCCATAAAGACTCTACTATTTTATCGTCAATGTTTTCAGCATCTTTTACACCCGCTTTAGCAAGACTTTTTACAATCTTTGCTCTTGTATTGCAACATGGATACGATTTGTCTTCAACATAATTCCATCTAAATCCTTTAACTTGATTTTTCTTACGGTCTAAAGCCAACGCAAGAAAATCGTTCATCTCAATAGATTCCTTATTCTTCAGCAAATCAAATAGATGTGCTTTATCATCGTTAGATTTAAGGTATGCATACTCGACGTCATTTCCTGCGTCTCCATTTCTATATATCTTGACATTGCAAAGCCATTGCCATAGACGGAATTCCTCAAATAGAGGATGAGAACGAGCAATACACTTCACTCCATGAAATTCTCCATCAATGCCTTTTGTCTTTTCATACTGACAATCCGCAATAAGACTTTTCTTTACTTTAAGAGGACGCTGATAGAAAATGATGTCATCTTTAATCAAATATAAAAATCCTCTTTTGGCAATGCTGTTGCGATAAGCTTCGTTCGATGCATAAAGAAGATATATTGCCTCCTTATACAAATCGTCGTTTTTCAGTTCCTGATGAAATTTTATCTGGGTTTCAAGAATACGATTTAATTCTTTCTCATAAAACTCACGCTCAACAACTCTTACAAGTTTGCCTTTGATTTTCTGTGATGGATTAGATAAAAGAGCATCATAGATAAATTCTCCGACTTCTTTGTTTGAAGTTTTCAAATCATCCTCTGTCTTCTTTTTAAGCAAAGACCATTTCTGATCCCAATCAGCATCTGAAGGTATCGAGAATTTACAGTCCGGACATCCAAGATTCTTATCTATTTTATCGTTACCATCCTTGTCTATCTGCATTGTAGCGATAATAGTTCTTTCTTGACCAACGAGATCAGGCAACTCTTTAGAAAAATATTTACCCTTTGAACCGTCCTCCAACTCAACCAAGAATATTTTACTATCTTTATAAGTTCCAATTTCAGAAACTTTCTTCACAACTCCCTTTACAAAGTATTCTCTTGATTTTTTATTGGCTGTATCATCTAAGTTATCCTCCATTCCCACTGTCTGGTTATATCCTCGTTTCTGGAGGAAACTTAAAAGCACCCAAGACAACTCTTCTTTTGATATTTTTTCAGTTAAAGCCTTCTTTCTCAAATAGTAAAGAGTCCAATCGTATGGTATTGCTATTTTTCCATGCTTTGACTTAAACTCTTTAGCCATTTCATTAAAAGAATCCATAAAGATGAAATCAGACTTTTCATTTTCATCTTTTCTCCAAGCGATCTTTGGTTCAGATTCATCAATGAATTTACCATATCTATCCAATTTTGAGGAATAATGCTCTGGTAAAAATCCAATGTGATTAAGGACTCGAAGAAGACGCTCCCTTCTTAAAAGAAAACGCTCACGAAGTCTGCGTGCACCACGCATGAATGTACGTTCACTTGTACTGGATACAGAATCACCTTTTTCATATTTGCCTAACATTTCAGCATTTACTGGCAATATTCTACTACTTGCCGACAGGATTCTTTTTTCATCGTTTTCTTCTCGAACAACAGCCCATCCTATGCTATTAGTACCTAAATCGAGTCCTACAATTGTCTTCATATAATGTTTACTAAAAAAGTTTAAGTATTCTTTGCAAATATAAATTTTATCTTTAGTTTTGCAATAAGTTTTTTTGAGCAATTCACAATAAGGATTATTCCGTTGTGAAAACATTAGGTTGCCATCGTCCTTAACGGTGGCTTTTTTATTGCCCCTAAAAAACATATCGTCTTTACATCGCAAATATAGAGCAGATGTATGCAAGAACACGGCATAGGTTTGAAAATATTTTCTATATATTCCCTAACGGGAAAACGTATAAACCAACATTCATATTTACCAATATAAAATCCCTAAAGGGATATAATTTTTCCGAATCATTTCTGAAAATTTCCGTTCAAAAAAGACCTATAGGTCAAATTGCGTGGTGCGACATGTTCAAATCCCTTATGTAGTAAGGGGAAAGTGGCAATTCAAAAGTTTGAAACAACAAATCAACGAACAAAATCATTCAATAGGTCAAATTGCGTGGTGAAATAGTGTCAAATCCATAGTATAGACTAACTTGCTGAGAGTTTCAAAACTCAAAAAAAGTGTTATGAATAGAAGCAAGTGTCCAGTATGCGGATCAACAAACA
>JAZUGF010000151.1:0-12377 GCA_045641065.1 Paludibacteraceae bacterium
CGCTTGTCAGACACCTTGACGACCCTCATCAGTTTACTCGAGACCATCAGTTTTTGTCAAAAATCAAAACATACAACATTGTTGCAATTTTTTGCTCAATATGTTTGGATTTTAACATAGAATACGGACTCGCGTTGGAGGGGTTAGGACGTTCCGTCCTTAACAATCCTCATAAAGGACAACCGTCTTGTATTCTCCAAAAGACTCTCAGATATCAAGCAAAATATTTAGCTGTTGCGATTCCCGCAATACAAGATAAGGCACAAACTATAACACTCGAAGCCGCATAGATTGCAGCCATTCCGAAATCTCCTTTGTCAATAAATGTTACTGTTTCTAATGAAAATGTGGAGAAGGTTGTGAAGCCGCCGCAAAAACCAACTTTTAGCAGCAGCGACAATCTCTCATCCACTCCTTTTATATCAGCCGTGCCTGCGATCATTCCGATGATGAATGATCCTACGACGTTGGCAATCATCGTTTTGAAAGGAAATGCCGTCGACACGGGAAGATAATTCAACGAATATCTCAGCATCGCACCGAGTGCACCTCCAATCGCAACGTAGATAAAATTCATATATATTACTGCTTTACAGTAGTCGCACCTTTAGCAATCATGATGAATGGGTAGATAAACTCTACCATCCAAGCTTGGTTGTATCCAAGTTTGTTAACATTCTCACGTAGACGAGCTGCTGCCTGAGCTGCGTCCATCTTATCCCAGTCGTTCTTCTCCATCAAGTCTCTCACTCCGTCGACAACGACCTTTCTGATTATTCCGTCGAAATATTTAGGCATCTGAAGTTTGTATCCAAGATGTGTAGTAAGAAGCTGAACGAAATCCTGTACAAATCCCTGGAAAACAACGAAGAAGCTATTGACCTGCTGAAGATTCTTACAATTCTTAGTGATTGATTTATTGATAGTCTTGAAGAAATCCTCGCTCAATCCGTAGTTTGCTGAAAGCATCTTCTTAGCCTCAAGTCTCTCGCCAAGACCAAGTTTGCCGTTCATTGTAGGCACCTTGCAAGCCACCTTGAAAGCTCTCAAGTCTGGCATCTGATTGATGTTTGAGATACCGAAAGTCTCAGCAACGAAGCCCTGGATATATACACGGATCAAAGAGATGTAGTCTTCCTCTCTTTTCTGAATTTCAGCCTGCTTATCCTCGCCCTTCTTTTTCAAACCGTCTAATAGACCCATTTATTTATAATTAATAATTAAAAATTAATAGTTAGTAATGTAGAGACGGGGCATGCCCCGTCTTAACATACCATTAAAAATTAAAGACGGGGATATGCCCCGTCTTTACGATTATTTCTTTACGCAAAGAGCGTTGTTAAGAGCAACAACAGCCTTTGAGTAGTCTCCTCTTTCGATTACGAACTGCATGTTCACCTGACGTAGTGACTGTGCGAAACAGTCGATGTTAACGCCATTGTCCGACAATGCCTGAGCTGCTTTGCAAAGGATGCCTGGGTGAGCGATGTTTGTACCGATGCAGCAAACGATTGCAGCCTCCTTAACAACAACCTCATAGAATGTCTCCTGAAGCTCTTTGATAAGCTCCTTGCTCTTTGGCTTGTCCCAAACCACCATTGTGATGCAGTTTGCGTTTGTTGTCTTCAAGATGTAGCTTACGCCGTGCTTTGCGAACACCTGCATAACCTTCAAATCGTAACCTACCTCACCAACCACCATTGGATCGTGAACCTCGATAGCCAAAACCTTGTCTGTACCAGATACGATCTCTACCTTAGTCTCCTTGCTTATGTAGTTCTTAGAGATAAGTGTTCCTGGGTGCTCTGGCTCAAATGTATTCTTGATACGGATGTTGATACCTGCAAGCTCAAGTGGCTTAGCTGCCTTAGGGTGGATTGCCTCCATACCTACGTCTGCAAGCTGGTCAGCAACCATGAAGTTAGTGTTTCCTACTACGATGCTGTTCTCTGTCCCAACAAGTTTTGGATCAGCACTTGATAGGTGGAACTCCTTGTGGATAATAGCCTCGTCAGCCTTAACCTCAACTGCGATCTTAGAGAATGTAACCTCTGAGTAACCACGGTCGAATGCACGCATGATGCCCTCGATACCCTTAGTGTAACCAGTAGCGATACAAAGAGTCTTGCTGAAATCGATTCCTGAGAACTCCTTCTTGATACGCTCGTCGATTGTAAGAGCCTCGCTGTCGTTGAAACCACAAAGGTCAACGAAAGTAGCGTTGATGCCATTGTTCTGGCAGATATTTACTGAGTTGAAAGCTGAGTGAGCCTCACCGATAGAAGAAAGGATCTCACGTGCTGCCAAGAAGATGTTAGCCTTGTTAACGTAACCAGAACCAGCTACGTTGTGCATGCTGTAAAGATAATTCTTAGCTTGCTGGATTCTATCTTTGATAAATTTGTCTGCAACCTCCTGGTCAAGCTTGATGTTAGCGAAACCACGGTTAAGCTCGATTAGTTTGTCGCACAACTCGTCAAGAGCTCCGGAGTAATCACCGTCTTCAACAAACTTTACATAGATACCTGGAGCACCAGTTTTCTTATGTTCAAGCAACCAGTTTGTAACATTGTTGTAAGCAGAAACGACTAAGATTCTGTTATACAACTCACTTGCACTTCTTTTTCCTTTGATTATGTTCGCCAATACATCCTGAAACTGACTCATGGAAGTACCGCCAATCTTCTCTACTGTAAGCATTTTTTACCTATATATAAAATTTGAGTGCAAAAGTAATTAAAAATTCTAAATTCTAAATGCGAAATTCGAAATTAGTTTGTAGAGACGCGAGATCTCGCGTCTTATGGAGATGCCGCGTCTTAAAAAATATATTAAACTATTGGCTCTTTTCCATTTGTTGACTGATATCCATCTCTTTTTCTCCAAAAAAGACGTAGTCTTTCTCCGAGAGCTCTGTGCCTTAGTGGTTGATTTATATGCGCTTGACTTCGGCTCGCGCTTTGGATGGGGCAAGGGCGTCCCGCCCTTTGCAATCCTCAAAATGACGAATCAGTCATAAATTACAAAAGAGTCAAACTATTAAAGCACAATAAAATCACAAAATCCTTATCAAAAATCAAGAAAAAGCATAAAAATCGACGCAAAACGTCAGAAAAAGCAAGATTTTGAGCAAAAAACGAAAAAAAGTGTCAAAAATGTTGCTGAGTAACATAAAAGAGTGTAATTTTGCACTTCGATAATGTATGTTTAATACAAATTTAGAAAAAGAAAAATGAATCAAGTTTCAGATCGTTTGGCCGCTATGTCGCCATCAGCGACTTTGGCTATGTCTCAGAAGAGCAGTGAGTTGAAAGCTCAGGGTGTAGATGTCATCAACCTAAGTGTTGGAGAGCCAGATTTCACCACCCCAACCCACATCAAGGAGGCTGCTAAGAAGGCTATCGACGACAATTTTTCTTTTTATTCTCCAGTAACTGGTTATGCTTCACTTCGTAATGCAATCTGCCAGAAGCTTAAGAATGAGAATAATCTAGAGTTCACTCCAGATCAGATCGTTTGTTCGAACGGTGCTAAGCAGTCTGTATGTAATGTTATCCTTTCTATCATCAGCAAGGGTGACGAGGTTATCGTTCCTGCTCCATACTGGGTTAGCTACATCGAAATGGTGAAGCTTGCTGAGGGTACTAACGTAATCGTAGAGGCTGGTCTAGATCAGAACTTTAAGATTACTGCAGAGCAGCTTGAGAAGGCAATCACTCCTAAGACTAAGGGGCTTATCCTTTGTTCTCCATCAAACCCTACAGGTGCTGTTTACTCTAAGTCAGAACTTGAGGCTTTGGCAAAGGTTATCGAGAAGCATCCAAATATCATCGTAATCGCTGACGAGATCTACGAGCACATCAACTACGTAGGTAAGCACGAGAGCATCGCTCAGTTCGAGAGCATCCGTGACCGTGTTGTTATCATCAACGGTGTATCTAAGGGTTACGCAATGACAGGATGGCGTCTTGGTTGGATCGCTGCTCCACTTTGGATCGCTAAGGCTTGTTCAAAGCTTCAGGGTCAGTATACATCAGGTCCTTCTTCAATCGCACAGAAGGCTTCAGAGGCAGCTTACCTAGGTGATCAGACATGTGTTGAGACAATGCGTCAGGCTTTTGAGAGACGTCGTGACTTGGTTATCTCATTGGTTAAGAATATCAAGGGTCTTGAGGTTTCAGTTCCAGACGGTGCATTCTACGTATTCCCACAGTGCAAGAGCTTCTTCGGAAAGAAGACTCCTAAGGGTGATGTAATCGCTAACGCTAACGACTTGGCTATGTACATCCTTATGGAAGGTCACGTTGCTTGTGTATCAGGTGACGCATTCGGTGATAAGAACTGCATCCGTATGTCTTACGCTACTTCTGAAGAGAACATCAAGGAGGCATTCCGCAGAATTAAGGAGTGTCTTGATGCTATCAAGTAATTGATTTCTCACAAGATATTGAAGGAGACGTGAATATTCGCGTCTCCTTTTTTGATTATAGTATTCATGGAACAATATTTTTACATATTTTGCTTTTTATCATTGGCCATTGTTGCTGGTGTGTCTATATTCCTGATTCTACAAATCAAGAAGGAATGGGATTTATACCGACTATTTTCAAGCAACGGAGATATGCGAGCATTATTGGCAAAAGATCCCAAGCGTTTCCATATCAGCATCGTCTACCTTATGACGTACATGACTCGTTCGAATAGTGATAATATAGTTCAACATGATAAATTGAACATGATCGTTCGTTATATAGTTGAAGTTATTCCGCTTGAATACCAGGTAGACGCGATTAAAGCTCTTAAATATCTCACTGACAGAGAAAAGTGTGAAGGAAAAAATACTAGATATGAGTCTGTTGTTGATGTCTCTCGTTTTAAGAGTGGAAAATATCTATCTTGTATTATAAAGGGAGATAATTCATATCATTATTCACATGATATTCATGGAACAAAAATGGCAGAAGAGCTCGCTCTCTATATTCCTGAAAATGACAGATTGTATATTGTGTATCTTCTTTATCGTCTTTCTATCCTAGACGGTGTCATAACCACCGACAGTTCAAATTCCGAATATGAAATGTTGGAAAAAATCTCTGTTCAAGGATTTAAGTTAGATAAAAATAAATTCTATGATTTGATTGATTCATTTGAAAACAAAACTGATCAAATATGGTATGACAAGCATTTTGCCGACAAAGATGGTTATCCGACGTCGGATCTATTGGCTAATGTTTTCCGCGTCGATATTGATGAATTGGCCTCTATCAAAAAGAAAATGCCTAAGACATCTGTATTACCTTCGATTATGAATGTTCTGTATGTGTCTTTAGGTATATTGTTTTTTGCTTTTTTTTCTTGTTCAATATGGGGTGATGATTTGATAAATTACGTTTATCCTAACTCATTTTATTGGATAGGTTTGATTCTTACTTTTGTTACTATTGGTTTTTGTATCTTTTTGAAAGTTAAAAAATTGGATTCATCTATTATTCCATTACTTAGAACTGAAATTGAAAGCAGTCTGCAAAAACAGTATTTGAACAAGTTAACTATCTCTGGTGGAATCACTATAATTCTACTAAATTTTTACATTCCAAATCTGTTTCTTTTGATAGGAAACGAGACTTTTTCTAATGGAAAGTCATTCAGCGTCACTGTTCCGGTGACTGGAACTGATTATCATAAGGGCAAAAATTCAACTACGTATTATCTTGAATTTCCGACTATCGATTTTTTGAAATTCCAGTTTCCAGAAAGTGGAAACGAAAAAACAATCTCAACTCCCAATAAGATATGCCTGGATTTGTTGAAAACATGGTCGGGTATGAATTTATTCGGAGTAAAACATTATAAAAGTATTTCTTCAAAAAGTGTTGGTCATAATGACTATTTAAGATTTAAGAATGAAAAATTTCAAAAATGTTACAAAGAGAATATCAGATTATTTTACAAATCTGGCTATTACGGAATGTATCTTAAACGTGGTTACGAATTGACGACTGATCCTATATCTAACCCAAATCAAGCCGATGGATTTGGAGAAGTGCGTGTAGTTAATGAAGAATATTATTCAGAATAAGATGCTGTTCTCATTACAAATGCAAATGAGATTTTACCTTGACGACTTTGTGCAATTATAAAATTCGGTGATAATTGATTTCTCAAGTATGATAAGAGAATATAATAATATTTAGTAATTTTGTAAAAAATTGAGAAGACGTTAATATCCACGTCTTTCGGATTAAATAAATACAGTTTAGATGGAAAACTTTTATATACTTTATTTCGTTTTGTTTGCCATTGCGATTGGCATTTCGATTTATTTGATCAACTACGTTAGAAAGGAGTATAATTTATACAAACTCTTTTCTGGAGACAAGGTAAAGATGCGTGCGTTGTTGGCAAAAGACGCGAAACGTTTCCACATGAGTATTGTCTACCTGATGACATATCTTACTCGATCAAACGGCATCTATAATGTTCAGCGAGACAAATTGCGTTTGATAGTCCGTTATATTGTGGAGGTTATGCCTCTTGAATATCAGTTGGATGCTATCAAAGTACTAAAATATCTAACAGATAGAGAAAAGCCAAGTGGAAAAAGCACAGCTCATGAGTCGATTGTCGACGTTGATGCTTTCAAAGAAGGTAAATATAAGAGTTGTATTGAAAAAGGTGATAGTTCATACCACTATTCACATGATATCCATGCAGAAAGAATTGCAGAGGAGTTGTCTTTCTATTTATATGAAGACGACCGCTTGTATGTGATGTTCCTTCTATACCGTCTTGCGATTCTTGATGGTGTTATTACAACAGATGGTTATGATTCTGAAATGAATATGTTGAATCATCTATGTATTAGTGGATTGAAAATCAACAAACAGGATCTTGATGATTTGATTGAATCATTTAAGAACGGAACTGATCAGGTTTGGTATGATAAGCATTTCGACAACAAGAATGGCCAATATCCGTCGTCGAATCTTTTGGCAAATATCTTTCGCGTCGACTTTGATGAGTTGGCGAATTTAAAGCACAGAATCATACACACATCGTTCTTGGAACCAATACAAATTACGTTGTATGTGACTGCGGGTATCGTAGGTATTTTGTATTTTATATTTAATATCTTCAATTCTGATGTGATGACCAGAATCTATCCTGCTGGCTTCTTCTATGTTGGTATGGTGTTGGTTGGTGTAATTGCATTTGCCAATATCTTTGTTAAGCCATTGGACTCTGCAAAACTCTTTTTGTTGAGAACTGGTATTGAAGACAGTTTGCAACGTACTGGTTTGATCTTGACTTCAGTTCTTTCTGGATTATCAATAATTCTTCTCTTTTTGATAGTTCCAAATTTTTTGTTGGTTTTGGGAAATGAAAAATTCGGAAAAGAAGAGGACGTTTATCATGTGACCGTACCTGTGAATAGTACTTATTCTACACGTCACAAGAATAGCACTTCTTATCATGTTCGCTTTCCTGAAGTAAATTTTTCCGACAAAGGAATCCAAGACGGTACTGAGAATGAAGATGGAATTTCCTCAATTAATTCATTTTGTTTGAAAACTTTGCCATCGTTGTCAGGCATGAACTTGTTGGGAGCAACAAATTTTCCTTCGATGACTACCAGATCTATTAGTTATGATGAATATTTGAATGCCAACGGAAAGTATATCAGATTGAATTTCAAAGTTGGCTATTTTGGTATGGTTTATCACAGCTCTTACCAGATTACAGATTTTAATGATGAAGATGATGTGATTGAGGATCAGGGAACTGTTGTTGCTACTGAAGATGCAGAGGATTTGAATATCCAATAAAATAAAAGGACTAAACAATAAATTGAAAATGCGAAATATTGCGATAGCTGGGGTGTTGCTTACAATAGTACCGTCTACCCTATTTGCTTCAGAGATCGATACTATCGACATAAAAGTCGTGCTCGATGCTTTGGGAAATGCTCATGTTCAGGAGCGATGGAAGGTAGATGTGGATAATAGCAACACAGAGTGGTATTTGTCGATGAAGAACTATGGTGAAATGAAGATCATCGATTTTAAGGTTTACGACAATGATCAGAACTACTACCTTACTAATGACTCTCCATGGGATGTTAATCGTTCAAGAGACGAGAAGGCTGGAAAATGCGGTGTCCATTCACTTGAATATAACGACTGTGAATTATGTTGGGGCGTGGGATCTTCTGGACCTCATACCTGGACTGCAGAATACAAGATTGAAGGATTTGTAAAGAAATACAACGACGGATGTGGATTTAACCACTGTTTCGTCAATTATAATCTATCGTCGGAGCCAAAATTCACTCGTACTACCATTAGTATGGAAGACGGTACCCCACTCTCTGTCGATAACTCTCGTATCTGGGCTTTCCAATACCACGGTACATGTAGATTTATTGATGGCAAAGTCGTGGCAGAAAGTATAGGAGAATGGTCTTCTGATAATTCAATGGTTGTGATGTGTCTTTTCCCTGTTGACGCATTTAACTCAACAAACGTAGTTAATGACACTATTGGCACAATGAAGTGGAAAGCTCTTGAAGGTAGCGATTATCTTGACAATTACACTGAAGAAGATTACGCTAATGGTAAAAATGTATTTTATAAGGAGACAACCTGGTGGGAAGAATGTATTTTCTGCTTACTAGTTATTATACTTGGTGGCTTCGTGTACATGTTGGGCTATGGCTTATTTTATTTATTTGTCGTCGTATTCTTATACTATGGAGCTGGACTTCTATGGAATGTAATAAGCCTACGACCTTTGAGAATATTCTTGCGTCGAAAGAAATTAATGGAAGGAACGACAAGCGAATATTTCCGAGCTGTTCCGGTAAACGGCAATTTGAATCGTGCTTTCCATATCATTGATGAGAACAACTATAAGATTCTTCCAAAAGATAAGGATGATTTGTTGTCGGCATATATTGTAAGACTTATGTGTTACAAAGCGATATCGATTGTCTCTACAGTTGAGAATGGAAAGGTTGTGAGTCGTATGAAGATCAATAAGGACCTCAATATGTATGATCACCAAACAGAGAATGCCGCAGATATCAAATGCATGACTATAATGCATGAGATTCTGTTGAAGGCATCGGGAGACAATTTGATTTTAGAGAAAGGTGAATTGGAGACTTATCTCAAAAAGCATAGAGAGGATGCTCGCAAACTATTGAAATCTGCAGAAAAAGAAAATAAAGAAGATTGCACTCCAGAAGAATATCAGGAAGTTATTGGTTTGATGAATTATCTCAATGATTTCTTGAAATTAGGTAGACGTGGGGTTAGAGTTAACGAAGACGAAAACGAAAACGAAGACGAAAACGAAGACGAAAACGAAGACGAAAACGAAGACGAAAACGAAAACGAAAACCATCAGCAGAGTCTTCCTGAACATTCATCAGATGTAAGTGTTAATGGAACTGATGTTGCTGTATATCAAAAAACATCTAATACAGATGCACAAGATGCCAAGACAAACATGATGTACGACGAGTATGAGATGAAGATGTGGGATGAGTACCTTGTTTTTGCTACATTGTATGGAATGGCAGATAAGGTTATCAAAGACTTGAGAGAATATTGCCCTGATTATTTTGCTGTATCATACTTGGGTTCACAGCTTATTGATGAGACCGGTAGTGTAGTCAGCGACTTCTCATCGTTTACTGGAATACCAAAAATCAGCAATAGTATAGCGTCATCGGGAAGTTCATCAAGTTCAGGTGGCGGAGGATTCTCTTCACATGGTGGCGGTGGCGGACACTCCGGCGGTGGAGGTGGCGGAGGTGGCCGCTGATAATAGAGCTTAGCGAATTGACTGGTCAATATATTTTTTGTTAATAAATGCAAAATAGAAGGATGAATATGAGTAAATATCAATATTGCATTTGATTTTAGACGTATATTTGCATTATTATGTATTTGGTTTAAAATGAATTTATTCACGAAGCTTAAAATTTATGAATATTAAAAAATCGCGTATGATAAAAAAGTACTCTAGTAAAAAGCTATTTAGCTTATTTTTCTTGAGTGGATTGGCTATGTCTGTTCAAGCCCTAGATTGTGAAAATAATCTTGGATCCACATCATTTGAACTAAAAAGTGGTGTGCAAAGTTCACCTTATTATAGTATTGCAGATGTTGTTATTGATGGACCTTCTGGAGTGAACTTAGAAACTACTTTATCAGATCCAAGTTCATTGGATGATTTTTCTACCTTCAAAGCATCTGTGGGTGCTGTTGTTTCGAATCCGTATATGCTTAATGATGAAGATTTGTCTCTGTTTAAGGATATGCCAGGAAATATGTTTGTGGTCAATCCCAAGGGGGATGGTAGATTATTATCTATCAGAATTTCTGGAGTAAAGGAGAGCTCTGAATTTGAGGTGACATACACATTGTGTAATATTCTAAATCCTAATACTCCTGAGTTGGAAGATGCGATACCAAGTTATCTTAAGCAAATTCCAGGATGGGAAGAAACTGTAAAATTGGAAGGAATTAAGGTTGGCACAAACTATTATCCTTCTAATAAATCTTGCATGGATGGAATTGATTATTATGGTCAAGATGCTCCTTTGACATTAACAGATGGATGCAAGACATATTCATTTAAAGGATCAGTTTCCAAAGGTGAATCAGATTTTACATTCGATATCTACAATTATTATGCTAATCTTCCATTACCTTTCGGAATAAAAGATGTGAAGGTGACAGGATGTATAGATCCGAAGATTGTTTCTGGTAATGGATTGAATGTTTGCATTGGAGAGTATGTCAATCTTTCATTAGACAGAGATTATAAAGCAAGTTCTTACGAATGGATGATGAAATCCCCTAAGGGAGAATTCGAACCTGTTGGCGATAATCAGAATTTGATTGTTGAATTGAATGACATGGGGGCTTATTCATTCTGTTGCTTGGTAGATGGAATATCTACTGATACAATTGACATCAACACACAAGCTTGTTGTGTAATTAATGGAATCCCAGCATCAAGAAAGTGTATCTTTAATGATGATTTCGGCTATTTTGAGGATGATCATACCTATGTCGACGCAAATGGCAATGTCCAAACAACACCAAGCTCATTTGCTCCGATGCGTGCTGATGTAGATTTCGAAGTACCAGAACATGAATTTGACAATCATGGTGATATCTATGATGGAAATTATTCTATAGTAGTACCAACTCCCAAAGGTATTGCTACAACAAATTCATTGGGCTATGCCACATGGTGGAGTGAGTTGACAACTGACCACACATCTCTTGAGACTGGAAGAAAAAACGGAGCAGCTTTTTTGGTTAATGTAGCGCCTGCCTATAAAGGTGTTGTTTATCAAAGAACCGTTGATGGTCTTTGCCCTGGTTCAGAAATTATGGCTGAATCTTTTATTGGAGATATAGGAGGAGGAGGTAGTGCAGCTATCTTCCTAATTAAGGATGCAGAAACCGGAGCCGTTATTGCAGAATCAGAGATTCAAAAGACTTCGGAATATGTAGGTTGGCACAGAATTGAATTACTCTTTATTGTGCCAGAGAATGTCACTTCAGTTTTGGTAGAAATAGAAACTGCTGGAGAGAATTGGACAAGGGGATGCGACCTAGTTATCGATGATGTCAGACTTTATACATGTTCGTCTCCAACAATTCCATTGTTCACAAACATTGAGACATTGGAAACAAGCAAGACAATTAGTGAAAATGGAAGCTTTACTTTAGAGACTTCAGTTTCAGAATTGCTAAAAAATTATTACGGTGGAAAGCAACAGTTTCTCTTCCAGCATAGTTCCGATAAGAATAATTGGAAGAATGTAGCTGTAGCTTCATCTGAAAATACTATTGAGCTTGAGACTTCACTTTTCCCTGATACAATTAACTATTTCCGTGTGATAGCAGCATCAGAATCTACAATGAAGGATTTGATGGAAAATTCAAATATCCTTGATGAATGGAGTTGTGATAAAGCTTTTTCTTATTCTGTATCTAATGTAGTAAATGTTACTAATCTAGCTCCACAGATAAATGACACTACTTCGATATCCAACACAACAAACGAATCAAGAATCAGTTACTATGTAGATGGTAAGAAGTTGGTTGTCAACGCCGCTGAGGGAAGCAATGTAATGATTTCTACTCCACTTGGTTTGGTGCTAGCCAACGTGAAGATGGAAAGCAGTAGCGTCGCATTTGATGTAAAAGATCAGAATCTTGTGATTTTGGTAGTAGACGGAATTGCTTATAAGGTTGTAATTAAATAATCTTGATTATACGTCAATCAAAGCCGGATTACATAAGTAGTCCGGCTTTTTTACAAATAAATTAGATTGGAAAATTGAGATTATG
>JAZUGF010000152.1:0-44886 GCA_045641065.1 Paludibacteraceae bacterium
TTGGGGGGAATGTGCACGAATTGTCGCTATTTGTCGCTAAAATCTCATTGAATTTTTCAAATTTCGTACAAAATATCTCATATTTCTTGAAAATATAGGATATTTTTCGAATTATAAAACATTAAAATTCATATAATTATCCCCCTTAGCGATACATTTTGGGGAAATGTGCAAGGGAGGCCTATATAATTATGAAACGAGGGAGAATACACTCCACTACTCTATCATCCGATAAGTAGGAAGGTATCCGTCATATTGGCTTATTGACCATTTTGTGCCTGTATTTTTCTGAATTGAATCCTTATTGGTACAAAATGTCAAAATGTGCATGGTACTTATATTTAAGTGATAATTTTGGGTGAAATGTGCGATTTTGATATGACTATTGTCGGGATTTTGACTGAAAAAATTCGGAATTTCTCCATAATCAACGACACTAACACACTATTTGGAACAAAAAAAAGGAATTTGATGATCACAATATTCTACAAATCAATTTATTATAGTGAGTGATAATTTTGGGTGAAATGTGCAAGTTAGAAACTAAAGCGATAGCGGAATGTTAGGGACAAGCGATAGCGAGTGCCAGGATTTAATCTGCACAAAAAAATCTGCAATGCTTCACAGCACCGCAGATTCAACTTTGTTAATGCTTATTATTAGTCCAAATGAATGAATGTTTAGTTTTTTCTTACACTACAAAGATACTCAAAAGGAGTGTGGGGAGGAAGTAAACGAAAGAGATAGGAAAACGAAGAACCAGGACTCCACCCACGCTCTTTTTAATTAAATTTTGTGATTTATTTGAATCCAATTGTACTTTGAATAAATCATATTATCTTTGCACCGACTAAACAATAACATTCATAAGGAGAACTATGGTTATCGGTTAATAGTAGTGATCAAGGACTTGACAAGATTCGGTTTAGACGGGAATCGAAGATCGGGTTTTGTCTCAAACATTTTTTTGCGTTTCTCAGCAATGGGAAACGTTTTTTCATTAAAAAGAGTCCTCTCTTCGCAGAAAGGACTCCCGACTGATAGATCCTCCAATAAGGAGGAAGTGAAACTTTGACGCAAAAATAATCAAAATAGTTTAGAATCTCGTTGCCTTATTTCTGAGCACGCACCGCGCGGATAGGTAATCCGAGGTAACGAGCCCCAGAAATGGTACGAGAAGGATTCTTACCTCTCGCCATGCCCATAACGATAGCTTCACTATCATCATAGACTGAAGAAGACCAATAGGTTCCTGTTTCGTTGGCATCGCTGACTTTTTCATAGCCGTTATAGCCAGCGGCAGGGAAAAAGATATGAGTGTCGGTATAGTCATAGTCTAGTGTTGGTATGTCGTAGCTTAATACATCTATGCCCTTGTCTGCGGCATTTTTAGCCTTGTAGAATATTACACCGCTCACATCGGTGCCCTTATAGCTGTATGTCCAAACCTTATAGCACTCTTGACAAAGCTCCTTTTGCTCGTCTGATGTTGGCATTCGCCATTCCTGCCCCCAGTTGGCTATGGCAGCGTCGTCTTCGGTAAGTAGAGTTGTGAGGCTGTCTATCTCACCGTATTTTCCTAGGATATTGTATTTTGTGATAAACTCCAAATCATCATTAATTGAAAAGGCAAATTCATAAGTTTTCCAACTGTAACGTTTTTTAGTTGTTGTCTCGCCCCATGCGAAATAGTCGCCATATTCCTCTGGCTTGGTAGCTCCGATGTTGTATGAGGCCCATAAGGTGCCAGAAGGAAGCCCTAGGTCGACGTATGGGAGGGAAGAAGATGTGTCGGCAGAGGATGGTATATCTTTTTTCACATAACTCACCTCTTCTACTGATTCTACGTCAAATTCAATGATTTTTCCGTCTGTGGTCTTCACCTGCATGAAGGTGGCAGCATAAGAGGCAATACCTATGGAAGCCAGGCATAATGCCGAAAGGACTAATTTTCTCATGTAACAATATAAATTTTAGTTGTAACTATGTACGATTCTAATTTACAAAGGTAATATTTTCATTCATATCATTGTCGGTGTTAGGAACATACGATAGAAAAAAACAAAGCAGATCAGTTTCCCAACCAATCTGCTTTTAATGTAAAAATAACGTTTCTAACGTTATACGTTTAATGTTTCTGCAAATATAATCAAAATCTTATAATATGGATATATACTATCTTCTGAACATGGCTTTTGCCTGACGAAGCTTTTCTTCCATTTCTGGAGATACTTGGTTGCGTTCTTCAAGCTCTTTTACCAACTGAGGCACTTCTTTGAATAGCTCTGGACGTGTGTTCATGTACTCTTTCACCAATTTCTTTAGTTCAGGACTGTTTACTTTCTTTAGTCCTGGCACCTGACTTTCGTCAGTCTTTTCATCTTCCATAGCTGCCACATGTAGACGATAGTCTGTGGCCAGCTCACGATAGCCTTGGTAGTCTATTCGTTTTGGAATGTCAAAATGCTCCCAAACAACGTTGTTTATCTTATTGAGCATTTTTAGGTCGTCGTTCCAATCCTTCTCGATAGGCTTTTCTCTACGAACGTTACGGATCAGAAGGTCTGAATTAAGAATTAGTTCGCTCAATGCCGTATTTGTGCTTTTGTCGTTCTTGGTACGTAATACCTGGACAGTATTGTGGTCGTCAATAAATCTTACGTTAATTGAAGGAATATGACTGTCTTCTAGATATAGCTTTGTTAGATCCTTGAACTTGTCATATTTGCTTGCAGTCACTGTTATTGTGGTAAGGATTCCGGATTCGTCTATCCAGTCGCCCATCATAATGTCTTTGCTGTTGGTATTGTTAGATGGTCCGGTAGGATGAATAGGCATATCAAGAGATAAAGTGTCTTTCTTCTGCTCGGCGATTTTCTTTATAATTTGCAGGTCATATCGAGATCCTGCGTCGTCGTTGTCAGCCCCAAGCACGAACTTGAAGTCGGGAGACAACTTATCTATGTTGTTTCTCATTATACCCATCACACAGTCAATCTGGGAAGGGATTAGATTTCCCTGGTGTGATATATAAAGAGTGTTGGCGTTTTTCTCAGGATTAAGCTGATAGTGAGCCATGCAGTCGAACTCACTTTCTGTTATGACAATTCGGTCAATTTTTTCAGGAATGTTGGAATGCCAGACGGATTCCGAATGTTCGCTACCTGTCAGAAGACGGGAAGAACACTTGCTTTCGTCTTCTTTCCAATAACGGTAGTTTAGACCGCCTATTGAGCCGTCTGCCTTGAAGCATGGGAAACAAAGGTCGGTCTTCTTTCTATGAGTGTCAGCTTCTGGATTGCAGTTGAACCATGTGCCTTTGAATGTCGGAGAATTGAAAGTCTCTCTTGTAATCTCACGTTTGGAGAATAGAATTGGATATAGTCCGGGAGACATGATTTTCTTTGCGATTTCCTCCTTGAAAGGCTCGCCCTTCTTCAATTCGTGAACCACACTACGCATCTTCACACGTTCTTCATCAGGAATCATAAGGTGGTCGCAGAGCACTTTAGCCACTTTGCGGAAGATGTTCATGTTTCTTGGATCATCGGAAATGGCTAGAGGATCACGGATTATACCACGTTCAAGAGCGTGCTTGACAAGCATGGATGCTCCGTCTCCTCCAGTGTTGAAATCAAAAGACTGGAAGTGTAGCTGACCTTGATGCTTCCTAGAAGGAGAAATCAATATACGGTCCCAATGGGATTCCTTGCTTCCAAGAACAAAAAATTTGCTTGCTTTTGAAGATTTGGCACGGTCTTCTCTGTAACCGAGTGCGACTGCTATTTCTACGACGTTTACACGGCGGTTGAGTTCTTCAAGTGAAATGTTAGTATAATCCATGTTAAAAAAGAAATTGATAGTTATTTGCAAATATTTGAACGATTCCTAGAAAGAAGGAAATCTGTGGTCACGGCTTGTCAGAACAAGCGGTGACGTTATATTATAGACCGACGATAGGAGGTCTGAATGTCTTTTTAGAGGAAAGAGAAAGAGTGATATGTGGCTTTATGCCACACATCTTTCTTTCTCGGATTAGAAGAGAGAGGGAGAAAGAAAAACGGACACTGATAAATGTCCGTCCTTCTTATAACTCCCTGATAATTTTAGAAAGGTAGCTTAGTGTGAACCGACTGCGAAAGAGGATCGTTGTCATCGGCAGTCTGAGAATAGTCCTTGTACTCTCTACGGGGCTGTTGCTGTTGTGCCTGGCTGACTTCTTGAATCTCCTGTTGCTTTGCCTGTGGCTGTAATGCCTTTAGTGCGTCTCTATAGATGTCGAACTGGTTAGGCATAGTCTTTTCCATTTCCACCTTGGCTGCGAATGCTTCTGGAGACAAACGAGGATGAGACTGTTCCCAGTTTTGACGCTCCTTTTGATTGATCTCGTCGGAATAAACTGTAGTCTTAGAAGTCATCTTCTGATCGTTGGCTATAACCTGATGGAACTCATATTCCTTAGTGTTAACCTTGATGTTGCCGAATTTGTCTGAAGACAAGTGTACGTAATTATTGTTGACTTGCTTACCTTCCTTAGTAGTGAATGATTCAGTAGTGTAAGGGAGAGAAGCAATCTCTGCTCTATTGAGCTTGACAACAGCAACTACGTTGACGTTAGGCTCACCGTTCTTATAAATCTTCGGATCAGCGATGATATGGTAGTTAGGTTGCTTGATACCCTTGTCGTTGATAGGATATTCGCATCCTTGCTCCATGTGCAATCCTTTTTCCTGTAAATGCTCAGGTGTAAGGTCTCGCTTGACAATAGCGATACTTACATTACCGAATTTGTCAGCCTCTGGCAAGAAACGAAGGTCATCACGATTCAACTTGAAGTTGAAGTTGGTGATAGGCATGTTAGTGTACTGGTTGATTAATGGCATACCTGTATCTTTATCTTTAGCCTGATAACCGAAAGCAGAACCTAGGAATCTGTCGATATACTTGTTTTCTCCGATCTTGTTCATGTTATACATGGCTTTGATTGTACGGTCAAAAGAGTTGACGACTGATACTCTTGCAGAGAGTTCAAGACTTTTCTTGTCTACATTCTTGTATTCGGCAGGATTCAATGTGACTCCAGTTGCACCTGCTCCTGTTCTACCGATATGAAGCTGGATAGTGTTGTCTAAATTTAGACCTAGAGAGTTAGCCTTACCGAATATTTGGCTGCGGTTAAGAGAGAACTCAACAACAGCGTCCTTGTCTACAAATTTCATGTCATTGCCACCATACACTGCTGGAGCGTCGTTTCTCTTTACGATTACAAGGTAAGGACTTGTCTTACCTTCAACGTGCTTCTTGTTAGGAACAATGGCAAAATCAAGAATATGATGTTCTTTACCATTCTTGTCTGTAACCAAAGTAGAAGGAAGTTTGTTAAGGTCGCTAAGACGGATTGTTGTAGCGAAACGAGGCTCGCTGACGTTAATAGCTTCGCCGTTAGAACTTAGGATAGGGCTAACGTTAGCGTAACCAACCTTGTTTTCCTTTGGAAGCTCAATTTGCTTCTTAGCCGGAGTTGGAACTTCCTGTGTCTCAACATTGGGTTGCAAGTCAACTGATGGGTTAGGAACTGCCTTAACTTCTGCTTGATTCTTAACTGCTTTCTTTTGCTCCTTCTGCACCTGTGCAGATTCCTGAGCGTCATCTTTTTTTGCCATATTTTGATTAATTTTAATTTCTGCTGCTAAATTTCCTTCATTTTCTCCATCATATTGGGTTGGAGATATGAACTTGATTCTAATTGGATCTTTTTCTTCTTGTTTTACGACCTCTGGCTTCTTCATAGGAAGAGGATCTTCTAGAAGTTCCATTTGAGGCCTTTCCTTATAATAAAGTTTAGCAAACAACTCCTGGTCTTCCATGGGATCAAGAGATACCTTGAAGTTAGCCATGTGCTTCCTACAGTAATCATCATGCTCTATGTTGAATCTATAACGAGTGTCATCATGATTTACTTGTGGTGCAGTACAACACAAAGAAACACTTGTAATTGAAGCTGCACCTCTTTCTCTTAAAGCGTTTCCAAACTGACGCACATGAACACCGGTTGTCAATACATCGTCAAGAATGATCACGTTTTTTCCGAACAATTCCGATTCCGCATTTATGACCAAATCTTTCATCACATCCTGGTCTGCTTTACGGTCTGCAAGATTGTTCTTTGCATAAGACTCTAATCGAGGTCTGCTGATGAAACATTTGTCAGAGTCTAAAACTTGAAGCCTGTTTTCATTGTTTTTTAGAACCTCGGCTATATCTGACCATCGGTTTTTTGTGGCTAGTGCACCACCAGAAGATGGCATAAACACAATAACTGTATTTTCTATAGAACCTATAGAAAGAATCGCTTTCTTAACTCGGTTTACAAAAGCATTCTTAATCTGTTCCGAAGCACCTCCATTTTTACTGTCTTTGAAATTGAAAAGAGATCTGCGAAATTTTTTTTCGGCATCTGAAGCCTCTTTCCAATTTCTTGGATAGCTGTAAGCATAGAACATTTTGATAGGATCACTGTCAAAATTTGTGTTATACTTAACTATGTCCGGAGCTTTCTCTAATATATCGTCTACATCTTGCATAACTCTTCATCTGAATATGGAACAACAAAATCATTTAACTCATAGAAGTGTCTTCGTCCATCTAACCTAGTGTCAACATTTCTAATCCAAACTAAGACCGCATCAATATTTGATTCTAATTGACGATCTAAAATCGCAGACGCTACTTTATCATTGTATTCTTTTCTGATTACAGAGAATTGATCAAATTTTGTCTCAATTTCAGAAACAACCTTAGAGAAGTAATTGTAATCGTCATTCCATCTGTTAAGCTCTTGAAGGAAGTAATTAGCATAATAATGATCCTCTACATTAGCAATATAGTTCTTAATCGAATCAGATAGAATTTTGTTGTTTTCTAAATTGAATTTGATTCTATTCAATGTGAACTTAACTTCTTCAATAACGTCTTTATCAAAGAATAATTTTTCTATTCCTTCCTTGTTAGTCTTTGATTTCAAAAACGAAAGGAATGACTGCATTGTTCCGATATACGGTTCCAAAATCATTTCGTAAGAGTTTCTGATTTCGGTAAGTGACTTTAATTTTATCATATTATCTTTTAGTTGTTTTTTACATTTGCAAAGTTAGATGTAGCAAAAAAGACAGGAAAGTAATTTGGAGTCGCAGATTTGGGGAATCTGCCAAATCTAATAGAGAGTGAGACAGGTAGAAAAAAAACAAGTGCCAGAACCGAAGTCCTGGCACTTGAAAAAGTACAATTATTTAAGTTTTTTCGACTTAGTTGTAGTCGTTTCGGTGATTGATTTGTCATCCTCCGAATAATCCTTGTACTGTTGCTTAGACTCCTGCGGTTTTGGTCCGTCATCGTTTTTAGATTGCTTAGATTTCAAAACTGGATCTTTATCATCCTTGACACTTTCAGCCCTTTGACCATTATTATTGTTTGCTACCTGTATCTTGTAATCGTTGTCGACGAATGCAGGTTTCTTTTTGGACACTACAGCTGACCTTGTTGAAGGATCAATCAAAACCCATCCATTGTAACGTTGACCTTGCTTGTCAATCAGATTGGCACAATGAACGGGAATCCCTTCCTTTAGTTGGCGAACCTCCTTTTCATTCAGCATTTCATGCAATTTGTTGTCAATCTTAATGGAGTCTTTATCTACGCAAAGAAAATTGTTTGTCTCCTTATCTTTATATATAAGCACATCCTTTCCTTGATAAGAAATTGCATGATCTAGCACCCCTACTCTTTTCAAGTTTTCTACGTCTCTATCATCAAGATTAAGAGCCCTTTTTAAACCTATATAGTCTGCCTGGCTTCTCTTGTACTCTATCTCGCATGAAATCGTTTTAGTGAGGGGATCGGTAATAGGACGGAGACGGCATTGTCTGCCATCCTCGGTGAAGTACATGGAAGTGACCTCTCCCGCCATCAGCCTCTTCTGGTCTTCAGGAGTAATGTACTCCTTAGAGATATGAAGTTTGTCTTTTATAAAGTTCCACAGATTCCATTTGGGCTCTTTTCCTACTACCTCAACACGGTCGGCAGGAACCTTCCTGGTGGATTGGACATAGCCATTTGTAATCGAGCTGAACTCAACAACGTTGACCTCCTCTTTTTTCTCAGGCTCTGCTTCATTAGGTCTAGAAGATATAGCAGCTGCTTTTTTCTTCCACTCTATTGATTCTGCAAAAGCCTTATCCATAGACTCCTCGTTTTTTTGAACAAGCTCAGATATTTCCTTGACAGCATCTTCTACAGACAACTTTTTTGTTTCATTTGTCGGCTTCAAGTTAAGATCCGTAATGTCTATGTTTTTAGATGTGAACTGAGAATAATGGTTTGCTCCTATAGCCTGCTCGATGTTGCACTTTTCTAGCAACGTCTCCTTTACAGACTTCATCTTATCCGCAGTGGAGATATATTCATGAAGTTCTTCAGCAAAATTTACCGCTTTTTTAACAGTAGGTTCTAGCTCTTTAAGTAACGCCTCCTTATTCTCAACCTTTAATGAAATGACAGATGTTTTTCTCTGGTCAATAGGAAGACTCTCCTCTTCCTTAATAGCCTTACGGATATTTTCACATTCATCAGAATTGGCAAACTCTACAGCCTGGTTCGCATCCATAATACGAACTATGTCCTTACCCTCTGCTGTATGAGCCATATAAACCATACATTCGCCGGAAATATGATCCTCCATTTTTGGAAGTTCTTCATCTTGCAAATCAGTATCAGCCACTTTGTCCTTCTCTTGACTTATAATAGTAGAGTTTTCCTGGTCAATCTGAGTCTTCATTTCTTTAGCAGCATCCTCCCTCGCCTCTCTGATTTTAGCAAATTGTTCAGAAGCAATCATCAAGGCTTCAAGAGCTGTAAGAATTGCACTTTGCTGATGAAGAAGTCTACCGTCTCCTACTTTCTTTTCAGCTTTGTCTTGTGCTTCCTTAATGCGTTCTTTGTCATTAAGTCCGATGCTTTTCTCAATTAGACGACTTTGTTTTGACAATTCGTCTATTATTTTTTCATCATCTTTAATATCAGAATCAATAGTCTGATTCTCTTTTTTTAGTGTGTCTTTGATCTCATTCTTGATAGCATACTGGTCTTCAAGATTAGAAAGCTCCTTGACAAAGGCATTCGATTTGTCTTCAAGATTGATGCCCTTTTTGGCAAGATCCTCCTTTTTCTCTTGAATTTTAAGTTTAAGATCCGGAATCTCTTCGTCAAGCGAAAGAAGCGTTTTTTCGTTGTCAGACTTTTGCTTAGTCTCTGCATCCATTTTTTTCTTTACCTCTTCAATCTGTCTCTTAATTTCAAACGAAAGAGATTGGAAAAGTTCATTCTTCTTGATAGAATCAAGACCAGCGAGTGCTTCGATATGTTTGTTGCGAATACCCAACTGTTTGCCAGGTATCTCTTTGACATCGTTAAAACTCTCGTAATCCTTATCTTTATTTGTTTCTGCCATAATATTCTTTATTTATCTAATTCTTATTGATTTCGATGTAGATTCGGCTATCGATTCAGTCTCCGAATAATCCTTATATTGATGTTTTGATTGTGTCGATTTCAATACCGCCTCATTGTCATAGTTGTCAATGAATGAAGGTTTATTTCTAGAAATAACTGCCGATCTGATAGAAGGATCAATCAATACCCAACCATTAAACCGCTGACCTTGCTTGTCTACTAGATTTGTACAGTGTACAGGAATTCCATTTTTAAGGAGAGAAAGGTCTTTCTCACTTAGTATTTCCTGCAATCTTTTATCAATTTTTATAGAGTCTTTATCTATAAAAAGGAAGTTGTTTGAGTCTTTGTCTTTATAGATAAGTACATCATTCCCTTTGTAATTAATAGAATGGTCTAATACTCCCACCCTTTTCAAGTTTTCAATGTCACGGTCATCAAGATTAAGTGCATTCTTTAATCCTATGTAGTTAGGAGATGGAATCAGTATGGTGTTTGCTTGGATTCCCATTTTTTCAGCGTATTTTTTCCCCTCTCCTCCAATAAAAACATCTGCTCCTACATGCTTATAAGGGAAAAAGAACTCATGAACGCCTTCTGTTTCATTATAGAAAACATTAACTGCCCCACATTTTACCGCTAATTTAGTGTAGGCATCATCCTCTTTTTTCGAAAGATTGTGTTTTATAGAAACGAATGTTGTGGAATGCCCATTATCAGTAAGAATGTCTTCTCTTTTTAGTGAGTCTCCAATCTTCTCGTTCTTTTCCCATATTTTACTGACAGTCAAATCTTCATCAACAGCATTTTTGATTCCTTTTGATTTCTGAACAAGAACTGTTTCCTCTGAAATATTCACCTCATTAGTCAAGGATTTGTCTTTTCCTAGAATGTTTCTGCCCCAAAGATAGGGTTGGTCTGATCCATACATTTTTAGAACCTTTGACTTTTCATCATAATTGAAAACCGCAAATTCATATGATGAAAAAGACTCTAAATTCTTGGATGAAATTTTGTCCATCAAAATCTTCAAAGATTTCTGCTCAACCATGTTCAAATCTACATCTTTTACTATGATTGCTTCTTTTGATGTTCCATCTTTTGTGCAATAGTTGGTATGTGTCAGTTTGCCATTTTTATCCCACTCCGCTAACTTTTCCCATAATGAACCCACAGTAATGTCTTTTTCCACCTCTATAGATTCACTATGGTTATTGCCCTCTACCAAGACATAATTGCTTCCTATTCCACAACACTTTTCAATTTCTTCCTCGTTAGTGCCTCCAATTATATCTTTATACCATTCAAAACCTTGATTTTTCCCATATATTTCAAGAGTTTTGTCTTGAAATTTAATAGATGAATCTTCATCAAAATCCTTGTTTTTTGAAGATAATTTATCTACTATTTTAACCAAAGCCGATTTTTCTCTTTTAGACAAATCAATATCTTCAACCTTTATTTTTACAAAGTCACTGAGAAGAACTCCATCCTCTGAAAACTTAGGATCTGTAGAAACTTTGACTTTACCTTCAAAATTCCACATTCTGAACTTATCCCATATTTCCCCTACAGTAATACTTGCATTTTTTTGAATGTCTTCCATAAAAATGAAATTTAACGAATTTAACTCTACAAAGGTAGATGTATGATTTATGAATAAAAAGCGATATGAAAACGCAGATTTGGGAAATATGCCAAATTCAAATCTTGATTAGAGTTGGAGCCTTAATTACATAAGTGCTTCCGTTCTTAGACCTTGCATTATCAATCCTTGACATCACCTCATTCTTGTCAAAAGTTTCCGCAACAAGATCATCAAAAGAAACGTCAATAAGGTCAAAAATAAGAAGTATTCTTATAAGGATTGAAAAGTTCCTCAATACCGAACCATTTTCAAGAGAAGACAAACGATCAACTGAAATACAAAGAGAATCTGCAAATATATCTTGATTGATATTAAGAGACTGACGAATCACTTGAATACGCTTGCCTATTCTTACATTTACCACCAGACGAGGATCTGCCTCAGAAATAGGCTCAAAGAGAGAGGGAGAAAGAAAATAAGGCTCAAATTCGTCAAAAGGCACTCTCTTGTTTTTTCTCCAAACCTCAAACACCATATCTCTGAACTGCTCTTCCTCTACATTATCATTAATGAGATCTTCTACCTCAACTCCAAACAACATTCTTACCCTATCTGCTATTTTGACAAAAACAGCCTGATTAGAAGCCACATTTCCACTCTCAATCGCCTGGTATCTGTCAAACGAGACATCAAGCATTGACGTAAAAGGACGTTGGTTTATATTAGCAGAAGAACGGACAAGATACAACCTATCACCGAAACGACGGTTGTACTTGTCTTTCTCGATCTTCTTCATCAATATTTTTTTCTTCTCTTCGAGTTTTTCCTCGATCTTCTTATCCTCATCCAAAACACTGTTTTCCATAGCGCTAATGTTGTGGGTTAATTCTCCTCTACTTCGACACCAAGTTTCTTCAACTCCTCCTTTTCCTTTAATTTAAGAACCTTTAGTCTTCTATCCCAAAGGTCTGGGTGGTTGTAGTACAAGTCGACAAGCGAACTGCGAACAATCTCCTTTACTTCGTCACGAATTTTAAACATGTTAGAAGTGACCACCTCTTTCATTCTCTCGTCTCGGATTCCCTGCAACATTGGCTTGACAGACGTGTACTTGGAGAATATCTCCGACACTGACTTGATGTATTGCTTGACAAAACGAATGATGTCGTCTACCGAACCGCAACCAGACTCAACCGACTTTTTCAATTTTATGACTTGGAATGTAACAGAAGATGACGACTTGGTAAACTGAGCCTCATTTTCATATTCCAGCCAATCGGATATGTCTTCAACGAACTTTTCGAGATAAACAAGAACATCTGTTTTGATTTTTTCCAAATCCATATTTGACCTTTGCTTCATTATATAAGAAAGTAGGTCTCCCTCATGGGCAGAAAGTTTCTTCAAGTTGTCCTTGCCAACCTGATGGAACAGCTCTGCTAACTGAATCTTCTTTGGACCATTGAACTCTGGAGTAAATATCATTGATATTGTTTTGGCAACGTCAACACCTGTTCCCCTCGCCCTCATAGATTTGAAATCTTCAAGAGAAGGAAGATCATTCTTTTTCATAAGAAGTTGACCAACTGCAAAGTCCTTGTCTTCCATGATTTCAATAACCTTAGTACAAAGGTTCAAAGCCACGTCCTTGTCATCAAATGAATAGAATGTAGGAATAGGCTGATACATAGACTCCTCATGACTTACCACTTCACCATCTATCAAAATACGTGCAAAGAATCTCTTTTCTGGCATTTCTTTTCCAAAATCATCACAAAGAGTACCGACAAACTGACCTTGTGAAAGAGTGGCAATCTTAGATGCAGGAATGACAAGATCCATCTGCTCCGAGACACTTGTCGATTCAGAACCATTCTCGGAAGTGCTAGTCGACGTTCTGTGTTGAAGAATACGACCGAACTGACCTTCAAGTGCTTTAGCTGTGTCATACGTGACAAGACCAGAGAATGTATTTCCGATTGTTGACATAACCACATCAGACTGTTCCTTGCCATAATCACGGCGAAGCTGCGAGAAATCCTGGTAGCCAAGGCAAGTGGCGACCTTGTTGGAACGGGCTGTGGCGATAAGCTCGTCAAGACCTCTGAAGAAAATAGTAGGTAACTCGTCTATAATAAGAGAAATCTTGTGTTGCTTCTTCTTATTGATGATCTTTACGATACGACCATTATACAAGCCGAGTGTGGCAGAATATATGTCCTTCTTCTCAGGACAGTTTCCTACACACAAAATTTTAGGCTCTTCCGGATTATTCAGATCGAGAGTGAAATCCTCTCCCGACATCACCCAGTACAAGTCTGGAGAAGCAAGCTTGGCGATAGCGTTCTGAACTGAACCTAACTGACCTTGCAACTGCTCCTGTGCTCCACCTTCCCAGGAATTGAAGAAGTTTGACATAAACGTATAAAGATCGGGATTGGCAGTAAGAATTGGAATAGTGTCCATATACGAGGCGTTGGCTAGCTCGATAGCATGGGGGACAGTGCAATACTTACCCCCTTCATAGCATCGCAAAAACCATAAACATGAAGTAAACAAGTTTTTTGCAGACTCTACAAAGAAATCTCCCTGCTTGCTAGCCCAAGCCTTATTAAGATTCACCATGAATACCTCAGCCGACTGTACTGCATCAGTCACATAGTTAAGAAATTTTGGTGCGACAGGATTGCAACGTAAAGACTTACGAGGATCTTCAAAGTTTATGACACAAAACTTGGGTTCAACACCATATATACGTCTAAACTCGTCTTTGTTCCACCTATAATGATTATATACGATAGTTGACAAGTCAGGGAACTTGAAATCGTAGCAGTACATACAGAAATGTTTTGCCAGATGCTGACGAATAAATTCATTAATGACAGCATAAGACTTACCCGAACCTGGAGTACCAAGCACCTGAGTAGCACGGAACGGATTGATCACATTAATCCATCCATTACGAATTTCTCCTTTATACATATACTCAGTACGAAGATTTACAGAATATTCAGTATTAATTCGTCTTTCCTCCTGCTTGAAAGACTCCTGTAAATTATTATTAGCGTCTGAATCCGAAGATCCTCCTTTATTCATAGAGTGAATCATATTTCCTCCTAATATTAGATAAGCGAATCCAAATCCTGCTAAAGCAGCATAAAGTAGGAAGAAGAACACATAAACAAAAGAGTGAGGGGAAACAAAAAGAAAAGCAACTGGCGAAACCAAAACCAGGAACAAACCAAGACCTACGAAAAACTGACCTTCAACTCTTTCCCTTTTCTTTTCTAGAACTAGGATTCCATTTTTGTTTTTTGTCTCTGTATATTCAAACTTGGGATGAATATCCATTTTGACCAAAAGAGGAAGCCAAACCCTAACTATTATAGAAGGAGCATATTTTGATGTCTTATCTTTTCGGTTCGCCCAAATGAAGAGTCCAAAGAATACTAGGCACAATAATAGAGTTATGTAAGGAGTCACAAAAAAATCCTTCACATAAAATATTATCGTTTCTGCCGCACCCGATGGTTTATCTCCCAATAGGGTAAGAAAGGCAGGATAACCATAGAACCACAAATTCAATAAAAACACGGCAGCACCTATCAAGAACAGAAAATTATTGTTCTTTGATATGCCTGTGTCATTATGCGTCATTTCTCCCATATCTTTATTTTCTTGATTTATTTTTCAACTGTTCTTTAATTAGAAGATCTATGAACTCGGACTTGTTCTTCGTGAGAGTATTGAGGTCATCCATCGCCTCCTGGCTAATACGAACGGAAAGAGGAACATGCCTCCCCTCATTCTTTCTTCCTGCCCCTTTTCTTCTTCCACCACGAGACTGTTTTTCTATCAATAACGTTTCATTCTGCATTTTGTATGTATTTTAATATTTCAAAATTACAAAATTACTATGATAGATGCAAGAATCAATCAATTTAATTAATGAGCGTGATAAAACTCCATGAGTTCGGACACTTGTTTCTCTCCTTCTTTGATCCAAGATCTCCATTCACGTTCATCCCTATTGATTCTGAACACAAGCCCATCTTCCTCGGAATGTAAAATCTTTACGTTCTCCGTGTCAAAGAGATCACAATCCCAGGCTTCATTATAGTCTTGAAGTTTCTTAATCTTCTTTTCGTATGCTTCTTCAGATGTTTGAAATACATAGAATGTCGCAATCTTAGGCTTTACATGAATGTTAGCAAACCTATTCCACACCTTCGTCATTGGCACTATTGCCAGGAGTGAAAATTTCTTTTTAACCTTTTCTTTTCTTCTCATATCAATAAAAAAAAACAGTGAGGGGATTTCTCCCCTACCGATTTCACTCTATAGGAGATTGTGTATATAATCTAAATCTGGTTGAGTCAACCTATAATTTCGCTCAATACAAAGCTTGATATACTCCGAATTTCCAAGAATGTGACGAGCTTCCTTTCTGACCTCATCATTGTCAATTTTATCTGCTAAATCAGCAATACTCACCCCGATTGCTCTGATAGAATTAGATTCATAGTCGCTTGCTTCCTGATAAAGCTTACGATACTCTGTTGCCTTATACGCCAACTCGTGAAGAAGATCACAATTATACTTCTTATACTGTTCGCAGAACATGTCTTTGTCTAAGTCAGATGCCAAGTAAACGGCATCAGCTTTAGCATACTCTTCAAGAGAAACCTCTCTTCCAATTCTTTCTTCAAATTCTTTCTGTGTCATAGTCACTTGCTTAATCGTTATTTTTACATTACAAAGATACCCTATTTGCGTGTGCTATCTAAACAAATAGCAATGTGTTAAGTATCTAAATACGGAACACCACCCCACACTCTCAAACAATAAGAAAAAGTTAGGAACACCTCGATAGAGGGAGGGAAAAGGCTACCCCCAATCACTTGGGAGCAACCTTGGATTTAATTATTTTCCATATATACAGAGACTTTTTCTTCAATTACCTTTGTCGCTTTCTCCACATCCTCCAAAATCTCCCTCATATATTCGGGATTCTTCTTCAATGTGTCTAGCCATGACGCAAGATAATGGGCTGAATTATCCTGCTCAATTATAGTAGTGATCCCCATTTTACTGCCACTGAACGCCGCCGAAAGTTCTGCTATCAATTCCTCTTTTGCATAAACCTCTAGCTTTCTTCCTGTCTCTATAGATGTTGAATGAGCCATTTCATGAAGCAGAGTAGAATAAAATTCTTGTTGGCTATTGAACTGTTCTTTAGCAGGCACAACAATAATTTCATTTAGAGGGCTAAAAAATGCTCTATCCTGGAGTTTTGTTCTAATAGGGCAAACCCACGTTTGCTTTTCTATCAATTCATCTAAAGGACGGAATTTGAACGCATTTGTCAAATCATTCTCTACTTTTGCAGGAGCATATTTTTCATACAAAGAAGGATTTACCTCCTTTAGATTAGTTTGATCAAGATTAAATACTTTGATATTTTGAAAATCAACGCCTTTATTATATAGTGCCTTGTCCTCCTCAGTCAATTTAGCGAACGGTTCGGGAGTGATGCGAGGCTTCATATCTGGATGCTGCTCTCTGTCTTCTCTTTTCATAAAATAAACCTCATAAGGTTTCAAAATAATATGTGCATGTGTGCCTTTGTTTATCAATACCTTTTCTCCATTCTCTCCCTTTAGTGAAGTAATAGCGTTGAAAGTTCCCCACACATTGACAGAATAACACATACCTGCAACGAAATCAAGATACCAAGCATTAGAACCCGTATAACAATAACCTCCTACACTCGTAGCCGATCCCATTTCTACGGAAATCCAACCCTTTTTCCATTGAGAACCATTAGCCTTAATCTCCTCCATACGCTTAATTAAAGCGTCTGCAAACTGGTTAAGGAACTGCTGTTTTGGTGTCTCCTTTGGCTCTACTGTAAATTTTCTCTTTGCGTTCATATCCGATTGATTATTTATTTCTTACACTACAAAGATACCGCTATTTGTTCATATATAATATTAAATATCAACGAGTTAAACACATAAAACAAGAACACCACCCCACGCTCTAAATACCCAAAAGAGTTAGGAACTAAGCGATAGCGAGGGAAAGGATCTCTCCACCAAGAGAGTTCCTTTCTGTATAAACCAAGACAGAATTTTAATCCTCATTCGGTTTCTTTAACAAAGTCTGTGCGTATGAAAAAAACTCCTCTCCTTTAAGTCTCTTACTTGCTGTCTTATGGACTTCATCAAACAACGAAGCATAAACAGAGAAAGTTTCTTTTTGACTTGCATTCTTGGAAAAGATTTCCATCTTACGAAATAAAACAACTGCCAATTCTATCAAAATTTTGGCATTACTCTTGGCTCTTTCGAACGCTTGCGAATAACAACTTGATACCGCAGATGGATGTATCTGTTCGGCTACTGTGAAGTCCTCCCAAAAAAAGACTCCTAGTTTTTCTCTGTCTGAATAAGGCATTGATGTCTCAACCATATAAATATAAATTAAGAAATATTTGATTTTTACCCAAAACACGCAGAAACGACCTTTCTAATCATAGTAAGTGAACCGATTAACAAAAACATACTTGTCATCGTCTTTATGCTTCTCGTTGTATTCGTCGGCTAATCTCATAGCCGTTTCAAACTCGTCATCACAATCAGGCACTTCACACTCACTATATTCACACACAGTGGCAAGTACCTGACTCGCATCACGAAGGTCAAAATGCTCGTCGTCAGTTTCCACAACAAAAGGAAACTCATAGTCTGGTATATTCGTAACGTAATAATCATTGCCACTCTCCTCGGCTATAAAAGAGATAGTCAGGTCTTCACACTTAGAAATAATAAAATGTCTCCATTCATTACATTCGGTCCACGCTGTTTCACAATACAAAGTGAGGATTCTATCATCCTCGTTATAATCATAACCGTTTATCCAACCACGGCTATATATTTTAGAGGAATCTCCTCCAAAATCAGTAACGAAGTGACCTAACCAATTCCAGTTGCAATCAGTAGAAGCCTCTCTCTTTTTAAGATTCTCATACATAAGGGCAGAACTCTCGCCCTCAATGTAATAAGTAGTATTACACCAATTTGGCATACGCTAAAAGAATTAAATGTTAAACTTTATTTATACTATAAAGATACTGATAAATAAGAGCATAGGGAAGCATAAGGGAACGAGAGTAAAGACGAGAACCAGGAGCCCACCCCACACTCTTTATTATCTCTGAGAAAAAAAATCAACTTTGATGAAATTTAACGCAATTAAATTTGTAAAATGCTGTTTTTTTTTATTTTAGCAAAAATTTAATCGTTTAATATATGGCAGATACTACAACAGAACAATGTCCAAAATGTGGATGTTTGACAACAGGAAAGAAAGAGAGCCACGGTGTAGCTGGAGCAATAAGTGGCGCAGTTGCCGGAGGAATGATCGGTAATTTACCCGGAGCTCTAACGGGAGCTGTATTGGGAGGAATCGCAGGACATAGTGACAAATATCATTTTTACTGTGAGAAATGTGGTCATTCCTGGACAAAGTAAAAAAATGAAATTTGAAAATAGTGGATGTCAAACGGCATCCACTATTATTTTAAATGGTTAGGAACACCTCGATAGAGGAAAACGAAAAGATCGCCACCCTGCACAGGGGAGCGACCTCTAGGGAAATAAAAGGACTTATATATTTTGATACTATTTTACCATATAAGAAGGACATAGCAAACAGTCTCCTGCTATGAACGTGTCATTTAAGTCAGACGCTATATCATTGCAAGGAAGGTTTTTCAATATGCCCTCCTCATCAACGAAAAGGACAAAACCTTCATATTCTCCGTGCAACCAGACTGCTTCAACATAACCACCACCGATAAACTCTTTCAACTCTTCTAACGAGAAGTCTCTGCCGTTCTTCGGTTGTACCTCAATCGGTTCTGCACCGACCTTCAAATGCAATGCTATATCTTCCATATTCAATATTATTTCTTATTTCTTACACTACAAAGATACTACTAAAATCTATTGTATGTTCTTGATATTCAACATAAGAAAATTAAAATTCACGGATTCCCTCGCTCTAAATAATTAGAAAAAAACCTATCTTTGCACATACAGTATTAACCATAAAACTTTAGACAGATGACAAACAATATGGTGTTTTCTTGGGCCGAAAAAAATGGGTTATTGGTCCATGTTGACGATCCTAGTTTGGAAAATGGATTAAAATGCGGATGTTGTTGTCCGTATTGTCAAGAGACAGTCCTTGCCAGACGAGGAATGATAAAAGAACACCACTTTGCTCATCATAGCGATAACAGAGGTGCCAACCTAGCTATCTGTTATATGGTGACTCTATACAAGCTAGCAGAACAAATTATACAAACGAAGAAATGTATTATGGCTCCTTCATACTACGGAATATTTCCAAATAAAATGATAGAGTTTGTTGATGTCAAGATAGACAACCAATTTGATAGAGAAGATAAGCAACCAGACGTAATAGCCACAACCGCCGATGGAAAAAATTATCTCATTGAATTTGTCTTCAACTATAAAGTTCAAAGAAAAACCGCTCTTGACTACAAAAATCTTTCCTGTATAGAAATAGATTTGAAGGATCAGAGTTTAGAAAGTTTGGAAACTTTTCTGCTAACAAGTCCCTTTGGAAGAAAATGGTTAAACAACGAATACTACTTTGAAAGTATAGAAGAAACCTACCAAAGAGCAAACAAACCGGTCAAAGTAGTTGACTTGTCTGGATGTTCCGGTTGTCTTATAAATTCTTGGTGCTGCGCGGTTCAAGTCAACAACTATAAGTTAATTATTGAACATAATGGAAAAGAATTTGCTCTCTGCAAAGTTCAAGAGTACGAGAGAAGGAAATTCATCTTCGAACAACAAAAACGATACCAAATCAAGAATGAATATAAAACAAACTATATATCTACCTCCCAAGATAAACCCGAAAGAGTAAAAAGAAACTTAACAGAACAAGAAAAACTTGAAAGAAAAATAGCTAGGGAAAAAGCCAAACAATACAAAGAGGAGCAACGACGACGACAAGAAGAACACGAAGCTTTCATTCAAAATCAAGCACAGCTTGAAAAGGAACGATTTGAAAAGTTTAAAATCAGGCATAAAAAAGAAATAGAGGAACTAGCATTTCTTCCTCCTAATTGTCTTAACTGCAAATATAATCTACCTTGGGGATCAAGAAACGGATTAGGGAATTGTGGACCATGGACATCTTTGAGAACACCCCAATACCCTAACCCAGAATATGCAAAAGAATGTAAACATTTCAAGACAAAAGAATGGTAATGGGGCCCCAGTTAGGAACAGGAGCGATAGCGAGAAGGTCGCCCAAAAATGAGCAACCAAATAGGTTTAACGCACAGTTCTTACGTCAAAAGTGCCATGTCCGTACTTGTGTGTGCAGTAGAACTTGAAATTATTGACCTCCGTATAAGAACTTAACAGACGACTGCATTCAGTTGGTCTGTCTCCATACGAATTAAAAACTTTGAAATAGACTCTATACATAATTATTGCCAATTAGAATGAAACATCTGATTAAAGAGGAGAGCGTTTCGCAACGCCCACCCCGTGATTTGCTCAGGCACATTTCTTGATGATCCTGTTTCTCACATACTGAGAAACATTCTCGCTGAATGTGCTGACAATAGTATCGTAGTTCAAAGGTCTTGCATTACAAACACCTCTACACTGCAATACCTTATTTTCGGATATGTTGTATTCAATAGTAGCGACTCTTTCGTTTTGTACGTTACGAACTGAAAATATCAGAACATCGTCTTTTTTATAGTACCCACATTTGTAAACGCAATGGTGCATATGTTCCCCTTCCTCGTAGAACTCTTTTACCGATTTGAGAACGTGGTAATTTAGCTCGTTCTCCACGAACTCAATATCCAAATATTTTCCGTGAGTCTTCTGATACTCCATTTCTTGTGACTTTACTTTGTCCAACTCCTTCTGCCTATTCTCCTTGTCAATCTTGCGTAATGCAAGAATATGTTGATGTTTGTAGTCTTTAAGAAGAATTGGGTTATGCCAATCAATATTTGTTTGTTCCATAAGATTGACGGCATCGCACCACTCTTGTATGTCATCAATCTCCAAATGATGACGGATAGCGATAAACATCGCCTTTTTCTGAATGTCAGTAAAAGGTCTGCACGCAAATTTCCAATAGTCAGATTTCAAAAGGGTTTCATAAAAAGAATCCTTAAAAACATAGTGGAAGACTCTCCTCACATTCCACCCATAACCATCATATTCCGAAACAGAATACTCCCTTTTTTCCTTTATCAGTCCACGTTTGACAATAGACGGATGAAAAGAAGAGTAGACAACAACATCGCCCGAACAAGAACTTACATACCCTGCATTTAATGCAGTTCTGAACGATAACGGACGACTGAATACTATTACACCGAACATTCCCAAAGGGCGTTGCATATAATACTCCTTATGAGTCCTCACATTATAGAACCATTGCGTGAACTCCCTAACTGACGTATGTTCTATTTTAGTGTGTCGACTAGAAACGGACACAGTAGAAAGAAACACCCTTTCAATCTGCCATTCTCCGACATACTGAAAAAGAGAAAAGACTGCATTATCCACGAACTTTCTCTTGTTCTCCCTTTTCTTCAATTCATCATTAACATAGTTAAGATGTTTCTGCTTGATCCAATCCATTTGACGAGAAGACAACGACTTCAAAGAGTCGCTTATCTTCTCTATTACTTCTCTAATCCTCATACCTCAAACAAACTATGTTGAACAAATTTTTTATCCTTGCTTACTTTCTCCTGAATCTTTGGTGCAGGAGGGGCAATAGGTTGTGATGCGACTTGAACTTTAGGCATTTCCTTCTCCTTTAGTTCCTCGTCAATGGAGTCCTCACAATAGTAGTGGAACGCCAATTCAAGCAACTTGAATATATTTGTGGCGAAGCATTTTGTATTGTTTTTCTGCTCCTCATACGCTTTTTTAGTTTCAAGAGTGATGTACTTCCAACAATTCTCCAAACTCTTGTTTTCCTTTGCGTACATTTGAGAGAAATCTTCATCTACCTCTGCCTTACGGTCAAGGAACAACTTGAACAAGTCAAGAGTGCCATACTCCCCACTGTTCATTTTTACAGTAACTTCTTGAATAAACTCTGATGTAAACATATCCGAATGATTATTTATTTCTTACACTACAAAGATACCCATAAATAAAGCGATAACCCATTAAATTACAATGTGTTAAAACGGCAATTCCGGGACGGCACCCCACGCTCTTTTTACTGCATTAAAGGGAAAGGAACGGATAATAATTGGAGAGGGAGGGAAATGAATATAGGCTATATCCAGGACCGACTATTGCCATATACACGTCGCATTCTACATTCTCTCATATAAAATTGCGATAGTAATTGCATAAGACACGGATTTTTAGTATTTTTGATAGGTAAAACGAATGCGTTTATGGCAGAACAGAAAGTCAAAATGATACGAAACCGACGAGTGGAAATGAATCTGACTGAAATGGAAAGTCAGACTCTTACCCAATATTGCCAGAAAAACAACATCCAAATATCGGATTTTATAAGACGCACCGTTTTTAAGGAAATCATGACAAAGCAGTATGAGGAATCCCCTACTTTGTTTGATTAACCGAAGTTTCTTTGCGGAAACGAAGCAGTAATTGATATTTTTTATAGAATCATAGAAGCCAAGATATGAATACACAAAGTGAAGCAATGTTAGAAGAAGAACTTATAGCGAAACTGATAAAGATGGACTATGAGCGTGTCTTCATAAAGAACGAAGCAGAAATGTTTGCGAATTTCAAGCGACAGCTAGAGAAATTGAACGCAAAAGAACTAAAGCGTTTTGGACGCGACACTTTGACAAAGGAAGAATTTGAGAAGGTGTGTCTTCACCTGAACGGAGGCAGTCGTTTTGAAAAGTCGAAACGATTGAGAGATTTGTTTTGCATTGAAATGGAGAATGGAGAACACCTTTGGCTTAGATTCATGGAGAAGAACCATTGGTGTAAGAACTTGTTCCAAGTAGCCAATCAGATAAGTAAAAAAGGCAAAAAGGATTGTCGCTATGATGTCACTATCCTTGTGAACGGATTGCCTCTTGTTCAGATCGAATTGAAGAAGAGAGGCATTGCTTTACGCAAAGCGTTTGAAGAGATAGAATACTACCATAAAGTAAGTTATGGTGCGTTATTTGACTATGTTCAAATCTTCGTGATAAGCAACGGAGTAGACACTAGATATTTCGCTAATAATCCTAATTGCGGATATAAATTCACCTTCAATTGGACTGATAAGGCAAATGTGAAGATGAACAAGCTGGACTTGTTCGCCAGCGAATTCTTTGCTCAATGCCTATTGGGAAAGATCCTCTCCAAGTATGTGGTGATGCACGAAGGATCAAAGAGCCTTATGGTGTTGCGACCATACCAATATTATGCAGTCGAATCTATTTTGGATAGTGTCAAGAACACTGGAAAAAATGGCTATATATGGCATACAACCGGTAGTGGTAAAACGCTGTCGTCCTTTAAGGCTGCACAGCTGATTGGAGAGATAGAGGATGTAGACAAGGTATTGTTCGTTGTGGACAGACACGACTTGGACAGTCAGACCAAACTTGAATATGAAGCCTTTGAACCAGGAGCCGTAGATGATACGGATAACACCTACGAGCTAATGAAACGTTTGAAGGACCAGAACAACAAGATTACCCTAACCACAATTCAGAAACTCAATGTGGCTGTCACAAAAGATTTCTATAAGGAGAATCTGGAGTCTATTAGAGACAAGAAAGTGGTCATGATATTCGATGAGTGTCATAGAGGACACTTCGGATTATGCCATAAGAACATCTGCAAGTTCTTTAGAAATCTTCAAATCTTCGGATTTACAGGCACCCCAATATTCCCAGAAAACGCCAAAAACGATGTGACTACAGCAGACGTGTTTGGCAAGTGCCTACACAGTTATTTGATCAAGGATGCTATTGCCGACAATAACGTATTGGCGTTTAACGTAGAGTATTACAATGGCAGCGAGGTCACAAACTACGAGAGTGACAAGCGAATGCGAGAAATTGCCAAATTCATATTGGACAACCATCCAAAATCTACTATGAATGGTGAATTTGAAGCATTGTTTGCCGTATCAAGCATACCTATGCTTATGAAGTATTACCATATATTCAAGGAACTCAATCCGTCTATAAAAATTGGAGCTATATTCTCAAAAAGGATAGATTACGGATATAGTGAGAATACAGACACTGGCATGGGAGGAGGAATCCCTGTAGAGGAAAATGACGAACAAGACGACTTGAAGGAGGTAATGGACGACTATAACAAAATGTTCGGAACATCGTTTGATCCTCAGAACTTCAACGCATACTATGATGATGTCAGTCTGCGAATGAAACGTTTGCCTCAGAAGCAAATGGAACACATTGACCTACTTATCGTGGTAGGTATGATGTTGACCGGATTTGATGCAAAGAAGCTGAATACATTGTATGTAGATAAGAATCTGGAATACCACAATCTTATCCAGGCATTCAGCCGAACAAATCGAGTGTTGAATGAGAAGAAACAGTTTGGACAGATCATGTGTATGCGTGACCTGAAGGACAAGGTGGACGAAGCCGTGAGACTGTTTAGCGAGAACCATGACGACGCTACATCTATTTTGCGTAAGCCTTTTAATGAATTGAAAGCTGAACTTGTAGAGATTTCTCAAAAGTTCAAGGAGAGGTATCCCGATGTGGATACAATCGACCAGATTCAAAGTGAAAAGGCTAAGCTGGAATTTGTACTTGCATTCCGAGAGGTACTGAAAAAACAGACTGAAATCCAAGTATACAACGACTTTGAGGCAGATGATCCCGATTTGCCTATAACAGAGCAGGAGTATAACGACTTCAAGAGCAAGTATCTTGATATTGCAATGGATGTGAAGCGAAAGGCAACAAGCAATGATACGACAGCAAATAAGTCCGTCGAAGAGGAGGATGAGACAGCCTTGGAAGATGTTGACTTCTGCTTGGAACTGTTGCATAGCGACACTATCAACGTGGACTATATATTGACTCTCATTGGCAAACTTGATCCTACAAGCAGCGATTATCAAGAGAAGCGAAAGAAGATCATAGATACATTGAATCAGGATGCGAGTCTAAGAGGCAAGAGTGACTTGATTGACCGTTTTATAAAGGAGGTAGTGGACAAAAAGCCATTGGAATACATCCAAAATCAGGCAACAGGTCAATTGAATCTGAAAGATAAAATGAATGCCTTTGTCGAATTGGAGCGTCAGCAACAGTTGGAAAAGTTGTCTGAAGAAGAAGACATCCCATTTGACATACTTTTTGCCTACATCAGTGAATGGAATTTCCTTCACAGAGAAAAAGTAGAGCTTCTTGATGAAGTATTGAAAGGGAAAGGTTTGGGATTGGTAGCCAAACGTAAAAAGAGAGAAGAATTGATTGCCAAATTGCGAGACATCATTGAGACTTTCAATTTAGAGGAATAAACAAAACGTAAGAAAGGAGCAAAACATATGAGTGAAGAATTACAGCAGATGCTGAGAACAAAACTATGGATAGTAGCCAACACATTGCGTGGAAACATGAGTGCGAGTGATTTCATGTATTTCACATTGGGCTTTATCTTTTACAAGTATTTAAGTGAGAAGATCGAGCTTGAAGCAGACTCGATGTTGGCAGAAGACAATATAAAATTCAAAGATCTTTGGGCAAGCGATGACGAAGATTTGAAAGAAGAATTGAAACAAAGCTGTATCGAGGAGCTAGGATATTTCATAGAGCCAGAATATCTGTATTCTACAATAATAGCAATGGCTGTAAAAAAGGAGAACATCCTACCTAATCTTGAACGCAGCTTGAAGCGTATTGAAGACAGTACCACTGGACAACGCAGTTCTGAAGATTTCAGTGGATTGTTCTCAGATATAGACTTAACTTCACCAAAGCTTGGAAAGACAGCCGATGATAAGAACAAACTTATCAGTGAAGTGCTTATTGCGTTAGATGGCATAGACTTCAAATTGGAGGATGCCAACGAAATAGACATTCTAGGTGATGCCTATGAATATATGATCGGACAATTTGCAGCAGGTGCGGGCAAAAAAGCAGGAGAGTTCTACACTCCACAGGAAGTAAGTCAGATTCTATCAGACATTGTGACTACCGGCAAAACTCGATTGCGAAACGTATACGATCCAACATGTGGATCAGGCTCACTCCTATTGCGTACTGCAAAAGAAGGTAAGGCAGACCAGATTTTCGGACAAGAGAAGAATCCGACAACATACAACCTTGCCAGAATGAACATGCTTCTTCATGGTGTGAAGTATAGTAATTTCACCATTGACAACGGAGACACATTAGAAGCAGATGCTTTCAAAGATATGCAATTTGACGCAGTGGTGGCAAACCCACCATTTAGTCAAGCCTGGAGTGCGGACGACACATTTAACTTGGACGACAGATTCAGCAAGGCAGGAGCGTTAGCACCAAGTAGCAAGGCAGACTATGCGTTTATATTGCACATGCTGCACCACTTGGCAGAGGACGGCACAATGGCTTGTGTAGCACCTCACGGTGTGCTTTTTAGAGGAGCATCAGAAGGAAAAATCCGTAAATACATGATAGAAAAGCGAAACTGCATTGACGCTATCATCGGATTGCCAGCCAATATTTTCTATGGCACTAGCATTCCGACATGTATTATTGTGGTGAAAAAATGTAGAAAGGATGACGATAACATTCTTTTCATAGATGCCAGCAATGAGTTTGAGAAAATAAAGACACAGAATAAACTCCGCAAAGAAAACATCGACAAGATTGTGGACACCTACCGCAACCGTAAGGAGATTGAGAAATACAGCCATTGTGCTACAATGCAAGAGATTATAGAGAACGACTATAATCTTAATATTCCTCGATATGTCGACACCTTCGAAGAAGAAGAGGAAATAGACATCAAGAAGGTAATGGCAGATATCAAAGACCTTGAAAGCCAGCGAGCCGAGATTGACAAAGAGATTGATGTCTTTATGAAGGAATTAGGTCTAATCTAAAACGGAGTCGTATGGAAACAAATAATATCAATAACGAAAAAAAAGTCGCTAATGCCCCCCTTTTGAGATTCCCTGAGTTCAAGGATGAATGGGGAAAAACAACTTTAGAAAATATTTGTGGAGAGTTGGAATATGGAATGAATGCACCGGCGAAGACTTTCGATGGAGAAAACAAATACATACGAATAACAGATATAGATGAGTCAACAAATAAATACGTTGACGAAAATCCTGTTTCTCCAGATGGCGTTCTAGATGAAAGATATTTAGTAAAAAATAATGACATTCTTTTTGCTAGAACAGGAGCGAGCACAGGTAAAACGTACTTATATTCATCTGATGATGGAAAACTTTATTTTGCAGGATTCCTGATTAGAGCAAACGTAAAATCTTCAAATGATTCAAGATTTATTTTTTATAATACTCAATTACCTCGTTATAAAAAATGGGTAAGTATTACCTCGCAACGATCTGGACAGCCAGGAATCAATTCACAAGAATATGGAAGCTTTGAAATTTTCAAGCCTAATATAGAAGAACAAAAGAAAATTGCAGATTTTATTTCTCTATTGGACAAACGTATCGAATTACAAAAGTCCGTCATTGAGAAATTGAAATCGCTAAAGTCTGCGATTAGAGATAAAATCTATAGCAGTATTATTAAGTCAGGAGAAACGAATTGCCGATTCTGTGATGTGTTGAATTACGAACAACCCAATAAATACATAGTATCAAATACAGAGTATTCTAACAATTCAGCATTAATTCCCGTTTTAACTGCAAATCAAGCTTTTATTTTGGGATATACAGAAGAGAAATCAGGCATTTATGAAAAAGGACAGTGTATTATCATTGATGATTTTACATTGGATTGCAAATATGTCGACTTTAATTTTAAGGTGAAATCTTCGGCTATTAAAATTCTAACTGCTAAAGATAACTACCGATTGAGATTTTTATATGAATATATTAGATTCTTAAATCTGAGTACTACAGAACACAAAAGACATTATATTTCAGAAATCGAACCTATGGAGATTTGTATGCCAGATGAGAATACAATAATCAAAGTTGCATCTCTCATGAAGAATATTGATAAAAAAGCTGAGTCTGAAAATCGTTTTCTAAAGAATCTAATCAATCAAAAAAATTACTTGCTAAGCAAGATGTTCATATAAACATCTTGCTTAATAGATACCTTTTTTGAACTTGAACTTGAAAGAATCCTTTTCCCATAATTTCAAGTTCTTTATCGATAGCCTTTAATAATTTAGACCATTTTAATTGATTTTCATAAGAAGGAATGGAAACTCTCACTTGTGCCATTGTATTATTCATAAGTTTAGGGTTTGCTAAGTTAGTTGAGACATATGCATGAGTTGCTCTCTGCAATATCTGAGATACGTAATATGCATCAAAGTTATTTTTCAGCTTTAGAACTCCACAAACGTTAGTACAATTAAATTTGCCATTTCTATAAAACACAGTTCCTGCATTTGCTCCATCAGTCGTCCATGTGATAAATTCTCCATCAAAAGAATAATTATCCAAATATCCCATAACTCCATTGTTTGATGTTTGGGAAGAATACACTGGATATTTGGGATTTTGTTGTGAGTTGATTTCTTTTGTGCTAATAACTCTTCCCCTTCCAATTTCTGCAATTTCCGAAACCTTAAAGTCTTTGCTTAATGCCGTATTCTTCTTGATCATTTGGTCCACAATCGCAGACTTTAGCGATTATAACTCCTTTATGGCAGGGATTTGTACGAAATTACTATTCGAAAATACACCTAACACAAAAATAAAAGATTGTCTAAGTTGCGAAAGTAGTGCATTAAAAGAAGGTGATTTGAAAAATCAAGGATTATATCCAGTTTATGGAGCAAATGGACTTTGCGGCTTTACTGATAGTGCAAATTGTAGTGACGAATCCATTTTAATTGTAAAAGATGGATCTGGAGTAGGAAGTTTGCAATATGTGACTGGAGATTACTCCTTTATTGGAACATTAAATTGCTTGAAAGTCAAAAATGGATTCTGTTTGAAATATATCTATTTTATGTTATCAGCGTTTGATTTTACTAAATTCAAAACTGGAATGGCGATACCTCATATATATTTCAAAGATTATGGTAATAGTATGATATATTGCCCTCCTTTTAACAAACAAAAGGAAATAGCAGATAAAATATCAAATGTAGAAACTAAAATAAAAAGAGAAAGCGACTTGCTTTCCCTTTATCAAAATCAAAAACAATACCTATTATCTAAGATGTTCATATAAACATCTTGGATAATAGATAACTTTTTTGCAGCATCAAATCCATCAAAATAGAATTCTCCAACTCTATTTTGTGGTTAATTGCTGTGATTTTATTGGCTGTCTTATCCTGCTCGTCTCTTGTCGGAAATGGAAATTTTAGTTTTTCAAAATCCTCTATATTAAGGTTACGTCTCACTATGCTTGCACCCTGCTCGGAAATCAGCATGTATTTAAAAAGAGCTCTATGTGTTCTTAAAACATTTGAGACATAAGTTTTGTTAAAATCGTCAGAGATAGAATATATTTTGTACGATGGGGAAACTATTCCTACTTCAAACTTGTCATTAAAATTAATGTTCCCCATATAAAGGTTCTGAGGACTAAGAACAACGTCTTTCCTTCTTATAATCTTATATCCAGTATTGTTTTCACTGGCTATTTCTTTTGAAAAATACTCTTTCTGAGAAAATAGCCCTTTTATTGTTGAACTAAGAACCTCATACTGATTGTTAACGGTTGTTTTCTCAATCCTCTCTATAAGAAAATTTTTAACTGGTATTTGATGAGCTTCTTTCGGGTTCAATAGTTTAGAACAAATCCCTGCCATTAGCGATTTCAATTTCTCAATGACGGACTTTTGTATCTCGATACGCTTGTCTAATAGAGAAAGAAAGTTTGCTATTTTACGCTGTTCTTGAAATGAGGGAAATCGCACATTTATCCCTTTCAAGTCACTTGCATGTAAATGAACTACAGATACCCCTTGTGCTATTTGTGCAATATCAAAACGTCTTATTCCATTTAATTCATAACAAAAAAAATCCCCAAAATTATTATCATCTTTCATTCTAATAATATTCAGGTCGCCTCCTAACAAAACATTATCATGTTTTACGCAGCGTGCTGTTGCAATATCTATTGCAGTTTCTCCAGAAGCAGGAATAATTATATCATTAGCCTTGCTTTTCACAAGTTTCGTAGAATCAATATTAGTTTTACTGAAAACCTTGTCGATAATTTCTGACGAATATGTAGTATATAACTCTCCATAGAGAATACATGGGGATCCTATATCACTTCTTTGGTCTTTTGATATACCTTGACCTTTTGAAAAATCTGCAATATCGTTTAATGAAGATTCCTGCCATTCTTCCTTAAACTCCGGGAATCTCAAAAGGGGGGCATTTGAGAAAGAACATCGTTAATGTAATTTATTCGTATGTTAAACTATCAAGTAAAGTAGAATGAAAACATTCAAGGAAGTAGTTGACATGTGGATAGAGGACAAACAAAGATTTGTAAAGGAGTCCACTATGTCAGTGTACAAATTGCAGGTACACACTCATCTGTTGCCTATCTTTGGCGAGAAAGAAACTATTGTTGAATCAGAGGTTCAGCAATTCGTTTTAGATCGATTGGAGAAAAAAATGTCGGAAAGAACTGTGCATGACATTTTGATCGTACTAAAAATGATTGTGCGATGGGCTAACAAATATGAAGGTTGGGATTGCAGAACGGATTGGCAGATTTTATTCCCTACTAAGAGAGAACAGCGAGATATGGAAGTTATGTCGCTGAAGGATCAGCAGAAGCTGTCCAGGTATTTGAAAGAAAATTTCTCTTTCAAGAATCTTGGTCTATTCATCTGTCTGTATAGCGGATTGAGAATCGGAGAAGTATGCGGACTCAAATGGTCTGATTTTGATCCGTCATCAGGAACACTGACAATTAACAGGACAGTAGAAAGGATCTACGTTATTGACTCAGGCAAAAGAGCAAGTAAGGTAGTGGTGAACACTCCCAAGACAGCAAGTAGTATGAGAACTATTCCACTCAATAAAGAGGTCTTAAAAATCATGAAGAAGATGATCGATGTGGTGAATAGTTCATATTACATAATATCCAACAGTATGGATCCATTAGAGCCACGAACATACAGGAACCACTACAACTCTATCTTGAAAGAGTTAGATATACCAAAGATAAAGTTTCATGGACTAAGACACAGCTTCGCAACCAGATGTGTAGAGAATCAATGTGACTACAAGACTGTCAGTGTACTTCTAGGACATGCAGATGTCAGCACAACATTGAATTTGTATGTGCATCCCAACATGGAACACAAGAAGAAGTGCATCAACAAGATTGGAAAGATCTTAGGAATGATGTAATAAAATTATTACCTTTGTCTCGTCTTAGGACACATATGGTTATTTATCTTGTATTATTAGTTGTGGAATACATGACATTTTAAAAGTCATTCAAATGCGGTGGGAGATTTGACCTGCCGCATTTTTATTGAATAATGAATCAACGTTTAAAATAACATTTTAACATTTTTTTGAATCTAGGGGAGGCTAGTTGTGAAACTCGTCTCCCTTTATATCTAGAAAGTCCACGATAAAAGATTATTTTTGTAATCAGAACATATAAACGATAAGGATCATGACAAAAGATAGTATTGAACAAGTCAAGGCAGAAGCCTTGTCAAAGATATGCCAGGCAATCAACCTTCTTGAAGCGGAGAAACGAAAGTTCAACGACGAGCTGAAAGACAATGAAGGTAAGTCGGTGGAAAAGGAATACAATTCCATCCACAATGCACTTGCGAGTCTGAAAGAAGCGAGGGAGGCGTTAGAAAGATAGCACAACACTATCATTGAGGTATTCCGAACAGAGCTACCAACTTGATTTCAGAATGTACCGAGTCAATGATGTGAACCGCAAAGGATGGAGAGGCATTCCTGCCAAACTATCCTTTGTTTTTGAAGTGAATTTTATTATATTTGCATGTGAATAGACTAATTATGAAGGACAGTGAAACAGAAATGCGGAACTGTCCTTTCTTTTATTTGAAGGTTAGGAACAGGAACGATAGTTCCAGGGCAAAAGGAGGACACCACTCCTCCACCCCACTATCTGATCATATCCCTAACATCGTCGAAATCCGAATCTGTAGGTTTTGAAAACCATTCCTCGATAGTGTAAGTATAGTTACGATAACGGAGATCGTTCGCCCTGGAGTCTGCGTGAGCCCTCGCCCTATCCCAATCATCGTAAATCCAGACGGTTGTTTTCTCCGACTTTTTGTGAGTGCTGACCACCACATAATAGAATTTTCCTGTGAAGTCTTTTTCGCACTCCACAGGAGCAGGTATGAATTTAGCGTGAACAAACTCTTTCTTCATGATAAAAAAATTAGATATATAAAGGCAGTGCTGCTTCCCAACACCACTGCCCGTCAAAATTAATAGTAACAGTACATAAACAAATCATTATTCAAATTTACACGACTCGCCAGGCTGAGGAGTTACCTCATAACGAATCTTAGCCATCTGTTCTGAACGGATCAGCCAGTTGTCTGCGTTAAGCTCAATCTTCTTTCCAGAACAATGAGGCACAAGGGGAGAACTTTCCTGCTCCTTTTCCTCCAGCATAGCAGAGGAAAGAGCGAGCAAGATCAAACCCAACAAAAGCATAATTTTTGCCATATCAAAAAACATTAAACGTATAACATAAAAATTACTCAATCCAAGCAAAAGAGCCGTTGTAAAGTTCAACCTTGTTCAAAAGAACCTCCTCCTTATGCTCAAAGTACACATCATCCCAATCAATAGCGTCAGTCACAAACATTGGCATTTTATCAAAACCATAGTTCTCATAGTAATGTTCACGGATATAATTCTCATAATCCGATTCAGAGCCGACACAGACGACACGGCTTGCCATGTCGGGAGCAACACCATTCATCATAAGAAACAGTTCCTGTTCCGTCTTTGCGATATGACGGAAATAGAAGAAATTCTGCACCCCTTTCGGATCGAGGAATTTTTCAGACTCTGGGAAAATCTCCAAAGGACAATCAGCGAAAGTGAATACTAGATTATCATCCACATTAGAGAACTGAAACAAGTCATAGCAGAAATCAAAGAACTGCGAATAAGTTTCAAACCAAGAAAGGTCAATCTTCAAATCCTTACCTGTTCTCTCATAGTAGTCTTCACCTGAGACATACACAAAATACTTTTCTAACTGTATCATATCGTAACGTTATTTGTTATTTTTACAATACAAATATACTGATAAATAGTAAGATAGATAAGTAAAGAGAAAAGAGAGAGGGATAAAGGAACAGGACCCCACCCCACGCTCTAAATAAGTTTCATAGACCAATAAGACAACTGTAAAAATGAACTCCTGGGCGAAACAACAGTTAGGAACAGCTCGGTAGAGCAGTGGCAAAGCCCCCAAGCCAAAAGACTTGGGTAACTTTCCTTACCGACTACACTCTACACCATCTTTATTGTAATAATGTCCGTTCTCCCATGTTGTGCCCGACTTCTTCATTTCCTCATACTCGCACTCGCATCTAGGAGAAAGAGAATAAGAAGCATCCTTTTCAATGGCTTTCAGTTTCTTGATTGTTTCCTTATAGTCCGACGCATGATCAAGCAAGAATTTTTCGTAACTCACTTTGCAACCACCCGTCAGACATCCGAACTCATTGGTATTAGGATATACCATAGCCAGCCTTTGGTAATCCCCATTGCGTTCTATGTTCACATCGCAATATACATCAGCATTGGGATAGGCATACACATGCACATTCTTTTCCATACTCCAAAAACTTAGATCATTAAATCACTCCATATCACAAACAGAATAGCGACTCATAACAAGACACTTTCTTTTAACACCATCAACCAAACGTTCACTCCACTCCAATTCATAGAACCCCATACCAAAAGAATACAAGTTGAAGTTTTCCAACGCCCACTCCTTAGAGACCTTGGCACGACCAGCGCCCCTATACTCCCAACCTTGTCCAGAAAGGACAAGACCTTCATTCTCAATCCAAGCTTTAGCAGCTTCCTTTGTTTCAACTCCGAAGAGCAAATCTGTTTTACACATAAACGTCATCTATTAAAATTGTTATTTTTACAATACAAATATACTGATAAATAAAGAGATAAGTAAGAGATATAAGAAATGAAGGAGTATAAGAGCCGTGGAGCCGCCCCACGCTCACAAAGCACAAGAAAACGATCTCGATATAAAAGAAAAAGCAGGATTCCCGAAGCGAGAACCCTGCCACCCGACAATAGTTTGCAGAAGCCCAGAAAAGGACTGTCGGGAATATAAGCGAAGATATGAAAAAGTTAGGAACATGAGCGATAGCGAAGGGAGAAAAATCCCCCAGGAGCCAAGCCTGGGGAATCCATTAACAACCTTAACAACCCATAGAAAGCCTAACGGCGATTTCGTTCACATCGGAAGTGCCTAACTTTGTTTTCAGCACTTCCAAGACTGCCGGATTAACCACTCTCAATCCCTTCATAATTGTACTTACGGGATTACCTTTGCATAGATTAGCAAAATTCTTTGCTTGTTCCTCTACTCTGCTCATATCATAAAGAATTAAATGTTAGTCCAAATCATTTTCTATCTGCTCCTTTACCTCATTGACAACGGGAAGGAAGTCATAAAAGGCTTTAAGTAGTCTATCTCCACACACATCAGCGGAAGACTCCAAAACTGCCATTGAGTATAGAGACGCAATAGACTCGTAAGCCTTAGCGATAGCGTTGCACTGTTTCAGCATATCCGAAAGCAACATTTTGTTGTGAGACATCGGATTAAATTGTCCGTCCTCATAAGAAGAATACTCTTTATTTTTCATATAAGAAGAATTAATTATTAATCATTTTCAACACTACAAAGATACTGATAAATAGTAAGATAGGTAAGAAAAAGAGAAAGAGAGAGGGATGAAGAAAGGAGGCTCAACCCCACGCTCAAAAGGGGGGAGACAGTTAGGAACAGTTAGGAACAACCACGATAGTGGGAGGAGGGAATCCCCAGACAAATGCCTGGGGAAAAATCAGCATTGGATAATGGTTAAACACGTGTTTCTGTCAAGATGTATCCTTTTGCATCTGTTCCAATCCATGATATTACAAATTGCATTCAGTTGGGAAAGAGACAGAAAGTTCATTCCAAAATCCAGCTCTTTAAGCAAGTGGACCGAATTAGATTTGAGAAACGTATCGTCCGAATGGATCCAGTCGGCAGCCAGTAACCGCAACTTATCTGAAAGGCGTTGCAAATCATGTTTATTCAAAACAATTCTAACCGACTGGTTATAGTGGGTGCCATCCTTATCCCACAAACTACCGAAAGAGACAGACGGCAAATTCTTTGTAAAAATCTTATCCATAACCTTAATATATATAATCTGCGACTTTCATTAAAATGTCTTGTGGCACAATCATTTGGAGCAATTCAGCCATTTCAGGCACATTAGAGTTCTCAATCAGAACACTCCCCCTTTCATCTATAGCAACTAAATCATGGTCAACTATTGTTAAAGCCAACGCAAACAATCCAGTTTTTGTTATTTTTATCGGCAGTTCATCATCATAATCTTTCCAATTATCAAAATCATAAAAATAACCGCTTAGCACACTGTCAACAGGGGTTAACGAATACCCTTCGTCTTGAGGTTCAGCATATAGGTGTTCCCTACCCAACACTTTAATTCTCTCAATAATCTCTTCGTTCTTCATAATATTTGTATTAGCACAACCACACATAACCCGAATCAGGCAAAAACATTTCCGATCTTCGGACGCATCCCCATTGTCTGACGACCTGTCTTTTAACCTTGTCAATAATAACAAACCCTTGGTTATGACTGTCCAGGTTGTAGAAACGAGCCTTTTTCAAAGCGTCACTATAAGCGACTGCCACAGTAGTGTAGCCGTCCATACCCTCGTCAATACCACCGTCAAACTCAAAGTCAAAAATCATCTGGTAGTCCGGAACATTCCAAACGAGGTTGCCGTATGCGAAATTGATGTCGCAACGGTAAACAGTTCCATGTAGCTTGACAACCTTCATTTCAGAGAAATTGACAATAACAAAGCCCTGGCACTGGCGAGAGTCAAGAGACAAAGACTGGAAATGATCCGAGGCAAAACGAAAGGCAGAAGAGACAGAGCCGAAAGCCTCGGCAGACTCTTGCAGGTGGGTTCTGTCACCAAAGTAAAAAACTATTCTGAACACGTTCTTCATACTAAAAAATTAAAGCCGTTATGTTATCTTTTCACAATATAAAGATACCGATAAATAAGGGGATGGGGAAAGGAAATAGAAGTATAGAGGGAAGCAAAATCGAGACACCACCCCACCCTCTAAAAGCGAGAAAGTTAGGAACGGGCAATCTGAAAAAGAGATATATGATTTTATGAAAAATCTGTATTATCTTTACAACAAAACAATCATAAATAACGATACTATGAATGCAGCTGGTAAAACAGAAGAAGTTATATTTTATGAAGGCAATCCTTCGTTTGGGGAAATAACATATGGAAAAGTAACCGGAAGATTCGTTACTGTTTACGATAAAAACGGGAACAAGACCGAAAAGTGTCAGTATGGAATATACGGAGAATTGTGTAGGAAAGAAACCTGGAAATACGACACCAACAAAAACGTGACAGAGAAGTGCAAGTACGATTCAGAGGGCAGATTGTATAAAAAAAATGTCCACAAATACGACTCCAACAACAATGAGATAGAAAAGATCACATATGACACAAACGGGAATTTGGTAAAAAAGACGATCTACATATATGACTCCAACAATAACGGGATTGAGAAAAGCATGTATAATCCAGACGGAAGTTTAATGAGGAAAGACACCTATGAATACGACACCAACGACAACATTATTGCAATTTGCAGTTTAGACTCAGAGGGAAGTATGGCGTATAGGATCACTTACAATTATGACTCCAATAAAAACATTATTGCAATTTGCACGTATAATTCAGACGGAATTATGATTGGTAAAGATACGTGTGAATACGATACCAACAACAGGGATATAGAAATATGTGAGTATATCAAAGACGAAGTATTGGTTCACAAAGCAACAAAAAAATACGACTCCAACGACAGAGAGATTGAAACGAATGCTTATAACTCAAAAGGGGAATTTGATTATAAAATCACCAGGGAATACGATACCGAGGACAACATAATTGAACAGTGTATTTATAACTCAGACGGAACGTTGAGGAGTAAAAACACCTATGAATACGACACCAACAACAACATGGTAGAAAGGACTTATTTCTATGAAGAAGGAGTGCTAACAGGAGGAACAATCATAGAATACAAATACTGGTAAACAAGAAAGGTTAGGCACGGCTCGGTAGAGCCTAGGGTAAAAATCCCCAAGCATCGCGCTTGGGGCATAAATGGGGAGAAAAGTCAGTCCTCCCCGTTGAAAATTGCCATTTCCTCGGCTAATTTGGCTTGTGTGTCAGCGTCTGCGAGTGCCTTGTACTCGTCATCGGAGAGGTTAGAGGGGCGTTCAACTAGGGAGTCAACGAAAGAACCCAAATTGTCACAGAAGATGTCAGTATGCGTCTGTAGGACAGATTTTCTGTCATTGTCAAGAAGACGCACCTCATAGGAGTCGGTACCCTCATTAAGAGAGATAAAAACCCAACCTTTGTGGACGGCGCCCGAAACGAGCATTTGAAGGGTAGGCATACCGTTATAATAAGCGCAAGACTGCACACGCATACCCCATGAGAAGAAAACCCATTTGTCGATAGAGATAAACAACTGCTTGAAAATAACCTCAGCGACCTCTTTGCAATACATCATATCCATAAGAAAACGAACATTAGTTAAACATTATTTTTACACTACAAAGATACAAAAAGGGCAAAGGATAAAAGAGTGAAACACAATCAGTTACCCTACCAAATCCGAGGCACCTCCCCACGCTCTACACATACCAAACACTCAATCAATCCCAAAAGACAAACATTCCGAAACACAAAACCCGAATACAGGAAGCAGAACCTCATACCATAGGAGGCTCTGCCCTGCCCCATCCGTCCGAAGAGAAAGAGGACAGACAAAAAAAGACGGAGATTTTTCCCAAAAGCCCCGTCCAACAAACAAATACAAAAAATTTGATCATCTATTATGGATGATTGGGAGCAAAGATAGGGAAAAGTTAGGAACTAAAGGCGGTAGCCAGGGGTTAGGGACACAGCTATAGATGGGAAAAAGCAACACGGAACGTCTTCACAGACATTCCGTGTTTGTCCTTATTAAATTTCTTAAAATGAAATTTTTTATTGTTTGTGTTGCAAAGATACGAATAAAAAGCTACTTGTAAAAGAAGAAATCAAGATCCTTGATTCCGTATCTATTACAAAGAGCTATAAGCGAGTCATTAGGGAAATAGTCGGAGTCGTAAGATACCAACGGGTTAACACCGTCAGTGGCGTAGACATTGACCGAATATGATCCGTCGCCGAAATAGAGAGCCTTGCCCGTGCCGAAATACTCGTTCTTGTGGAAATAGGAAATAACGATATGGTCGTCGGACTTGCCGGCGCAGACAGTCAGTCTGTCGTTTTGCGAGTCGCTGAGAGCCAGCGAGTCAGGACGGCTGACCTTACGGCATGAGATACCCTTCTTTTCGATTTTTCTGAAACTCTGGGCGTTGGCAGAGAAAGAGCAGAGAAGGACCGAACAAATAAAAAGAACAAATCTTGACATAAACCAAAATATTAGTGAAACATTATTTTTACGATGCAAAGATACGAAAAGGCATGGACGGGGAAAAGGGAGAGAGGGGAAAAGGGGGACACCATCCCCGGACACCACCCCACCCTCTTTTTCCGATAGGATTTTGTAGCGATTAAAAAAAATCATTACATTTGCCACCCTATAAAAATAGCCACAGGCTAAAGTAAACTAAAGTAAACTAAGGCGATACAAGACATGGCGAATTATAAGGGAGATAACTTCGGACAATTAGATTCCGATGAAATTGAAAGACTCTTCAGACAGATAGAGGGTGATAATACAAATGAGATAGAGAACATAATCTCAAAAGAAATAAAGGCACAGAATTCGATAGGAGGATTTCTTGCAGGTGCAGGATTTGGTGCATTGTTTGAAGGACTTTTTTTCGGTGTAAGAACTGCATCAAATGTGGAATCAAAGAAAGAGGCCCTTTACTCCGCATGCAGAACTGCTATTTACGACAAAAGGGAGGAGATAAGGAAGATCATGAAGGACAACACGAAGACCACCAACTACATACTGGAGATAGTGCAGCTCATAGCCCCTGCTGTGGCGCAGGTATATCTCGGAATGTCTGGTCTGGCTATCGTGGGAGCCATCACCATCCTATGCAAGCAGGGAATCCAGCAGATGATAGAGTAAAGAAAAAAAAGGAAAAGGACAGCCGCATAAAGGGAAGTAAAGGATAGAAAGGAGAAATAGGGTTAGGCACGCAAGCGGTAGCGTGGCTTAGGGATATGGAAGGTGCCCTAGGGGGCAGTCTCCCTATTGAAAGGGAGACCGAGCGGACAGCGAGCCTGGAGAAGCCCGACCTGAAAGGGAAGCCCCAAATACAAAAAAAAGAGAAACTTCAAGACAAACATATACATCCCTTCCGGAACCAATGGGAGAGAAAGGAAAAGGGATGCCGAAAAAGCGACATCCCCCACACAAATATAATATAAAATAGAGAAAATATAGTTCAAAAGATCGCCCCACTATTAGAGGACTTCGCACTGTTGCAAAAGTGGGCACATAAAAAACTCGGAGTTTCTTCGCAGAGTCTCCGAGTTAAATATTTGGAATATTTTAATCCATAAAAAGACAATATATCATAAGAAAATGTATACGAAAGACAACCGCCATTGATAGGCATCTGTCGTCTAATCAACACAGCAAAATTACAAAAAAGTATAGATATATACAAATAAAAAAAAAGCATCCTATTTATCTATAGAATGCCCTTGAAATAAGAACGATCCGGATCAGAACTTGTGCGAGTTGGAATTGCGGACCGACTCCTGGTTCTCGTTGCCTGTAGACATGTTCATAATCAGCTGAAGAGAGTTGCCCGAACGGATAGCGTCAAGCATCTGCTGGTATCCCACCTTTGAAGGGACGACAGGAATATGGACAGAGGCAGGATCCTGGTTGTAACGCAAACGTGCGACCTCAGCATCATGGTTAGACAAAGAGTCCACCTTTGAAGACGGAGGAGGAAGGACGATTGTCTTCTCACCGTTGTAATAGAACACCAGCTCAGAGACACGGGCGTAGTCAGGACGCTTGCGGTCACCCACAGCCTTAGACATAGCATCCGCAAGAGGGCGGTTGGACTTAGCCACCTTGTTGATAGTGTCAAAAAGAAGACCTGCGTCATTGAAGTCAGAGGCGCGGGAGATCAGTTTCAGAGTCTGCATCTTAGGAGAGTTCCACTTGCCGTCAAGCACCAGTTTGTCGATCTTCTGATAAGTCGACATGTAGTCAGTGTCACGGAGACGCTTCTGGATGTCAGGCGGAAGGGCGATGAAAGAGTCATTAGAGCCCCAGTGCATACCAGCCTTAAAGACCGTCACGCCATTATCAGAGGCGAAAGGTTTAAGGACATAGCCGCGCGACCAGAGAGCCTTGACAGTCGAAAGGATCGAAGCGTCCTGGAAGCGATCAAGGATGTCGGCGACACGGGACGAGTTGCCCAGACGAGCGATACGGTTCTGCTCCGAAGACGGAAGATAAGAGGCAGGTTCTGAGAAACGGCTGTCCACCTTGTCCTTAATCACAGAGTCATTAATATAAGAAGAGACGAAATCACGCTCCTTCTTAGAGAAAGGAGCAAGACCTGCATGGGTAGGCTCAGGCACAGCCGAAACGAAAGTAGGGCTGGCGGAAGCCAGACGCTCGTCACGGCAGGCGAGTTCACGGAACGTGAACGAGTACTGAGGCTTGTCCGAACGCTGGAAGACAAGCTCGCCAGAGCGGAAGACAGGCGTCACACCCATGCGGAGAAGGAACTCCGACCTGTCGGAAGGGGAAGCGATGCTGTCAGCGAAGATGACAGCTGACGCTATGCGACGTTCGGCGGCAGCCGACTCCTTCTCCACCACGGCAGGGAGGTCGGAAAGTTTGGACTCCTTGAATATTGAGAACATACGCTCTGCCTGGAAAGAGTTGAGACCGGACTTCATGGAAGCCGAGACAAACAAATCCCTGTGTGAATCGAGCGAAGATATAAGGTCAGACTGGTAAGAGTAGGATCCGTCCCTCATCAAGCCACGGAACGAGGCGTTAAGCTGCTTGAAAGCCGAAGACAGCTCGTTCTTGGAAAGGAATACAGAGCCCACAGCCAGCGACTGGTCCTCCTTGGAAAGAAGGGAAGCGACAGCGGAGAAGTCACCCTTGACCTGCTTGCCGTCCTGCGAGACGAAGGAAGCCACGAACTGACGCTCAGCCTTTGAAAGAGGAGAGAGAGAGTCGGAAGGATCCGGAATACGGAACGGGTTGAAAGGAAGGTCAGATACCTTCATAGGCGAAGAGGCTGTGCGCTCGCAGATGTCCTTGAAAGAGAGAGAGACATCAGACTTAACAAAAGACGAGAACACAAGCGAACCGTAGCTGCGAGAGACATCCACACCGGAGCGGTGAAGGAAGTCCATACGGGCATTCTCGTCAGGAATAAGAAGGGAGAACTGCACTGCGGAAGTGATAAGCTTCTGCTGGTATGAAGCCTCCTTGAAGTCAATCTGAGGAAGATCCTTAACCTTGAACTGGTTGAAGGAGTCGAACACCTTTTCAGCCTGGACAGGAGAAAGAAGATGCTTGTCCTGTAGGAGAGCCACAAAATCATCCTTACGGCAGGCGATGCTACGGATCGCGCTTGATTCAAGCTGGTAGTCCTCCTTGCGTATTCTGTTGAACTCGGAGTTAAGCGACTTGAAAGCCTCCTTGAAAACATCCTTCGGAACGAAGGAAGCCTCCCTCATAGCCGAGTCGATAGCCTTGTTGTGCGACTCAATGGAACGGTTGATGCTTGCGAAGGAGTAAGCCTTGCCAAGCTCGGAGCCGTTGAAAGTGTGACCGTGCACGTTGTCGACGAAGTTGATTCCCTTGATTTTTGTAGGATCATCAAGAGACATGACCACATTAAGGGAGATTCCGTTTGCTTTGAGACGATCGGCGATGAAACCAAGGTCAATCTTGACAGGGGCTTTAAGCGCGGTGTCGATTGAAGACTTGATGAAGTCACGGCTGCAAGAAGCCGATTCTAGAAGCGATTCCTGGCTGGAAGCAAGAGCGAACCTCTTTTCAAGACCTGGAAGGGAATACTCCTTGCCGAACTTTGAGCCCTTTATCAGATGCGAGCAGACCTCACCGTCAGAGCCAAGGACAGCGTACTGGCAGCCGCAGATGCGTTTGCCGGCACCGTTCTCGGAGTCTGATACCTTGCAGACAAGGTTGAACTGCGCGAGGATCTTGTTGTATTCCTTCAAATCCTTCGGCGAATAGTTCTCGCTCACGTATTTGAGAGCGTTGCTTATGCTGTGGAAAAGGTTGGACTGGCTTTGCTTTAGAAGCAGGTCCTTCATGTCCGGATCACCGAAAGAGGCGATTGTCTGGGAAGTGGTGTTGGAGTCACCGATACGGAACTTTATGTTCTCGATGAACTCAAAGCGGTGCTCCGCAAGCTCACGCTTCTGCTCAAAAGTGAGGTCTTTGGTAGGGATTTCGCCTTTGGTAGAAAGACCTAGTGATTCGTTGACCTCGCCTCTGACACGCTCGGAACGGATATGTTCGTTGAAATTGCTGATACGGTTGCCCTCGTCGTCGACACGGATAGAGACGATATGGATGTGCTCACGGTCGATGTCGTTGTGTCGGAAGACAATGTACGGCTGGTCACCGTAGCCCATTCCCTTCATGTAGAGGTCAGCCATTTTGGTGTAAAGCTCGTCTTTGTCGGTGCATCCGTTCTTCTCACAGAGGTCTTTAAGTGATGAAAGATCCTCGATATTTGGGTTGAGGGAGCATGAGAAAACGCCTTTTTCCACCCTTGAATTTAGCGAAAGTTGCTGTAGCATCATCTTCTCAGCGGAAGCTGCGTCAAGGTCAGTGCCCAGGTGAGTGGAGAAATTTTTGCACGCAAGAAGGGTTCCGCCGCCAAAATCCACCTTGTCGGTGTTGTATTTGACGGCTCCTGCTAGGAAAGAACCAGGGTTGCTTATGCGTGCTATCATGCTAAAATCTGTAAAATTTATCTTATCAGTCGGTCCATCAGGTCAAGAAGGATGTCGCTGGAGGCGTCAACTTTTGACAGATGGGCGTTCATTTCCGCAAGTCTTTGGGCAAGATCGGACTCCGAATGGGCGTACCCGATGGAGTTTACCAGGTGGGCTACCTGGTTGATGTTGGCTCCGATATGGGCGAAATCACTGCGGAACTTGGCAAGATCCTTCATGAGTTCCACTCTTTCGGACTCGACTTGCGAGACAGCTGACACGTTTCTGATGGAGGAGAGGAAGAAGGCTTTCTTGGTGACTGACTTTTTTTTCGGATGCTGTTTCCTGTACTCCGAAAAGAAGCTTTCGAACTGTAGATATTCGTCTGGAGTAAGGTCAAAACTTACTCTGAGATTAGCTTTCTGAGCCTCGTCTTTAGTCGGTCTTCCTCGTTTTCCTGTTGTAGCCATATCAGCGAATTTGTCTTGTTTTTATGCGTCCTTAGACGTTGTATTCAGGTCGCCGCCCAAAGGCGACCTAACCCGAAATTCTTGAAAATTTCGGCAAGATGATAAAACGGTCTTAGCCGTTTTTGGATTTTTTTCCCACAGAAAAAAAACATCTTGCTTTTCGTTAGCGAAACAAAGTTAGCATTTTTTTGTTAGGTTGGTAAGGAAAGGCAGAATAAGTTTTACTTATGGGTGATTTTTTTGAGTTTTGGGAGTGGATTTTTGATCCAGGATATTGAGTGTTTTGGGATAGTGTTCTCCATAGATCAGAATCCCAAATTGGCAGAGAGGAGGAGAAGGAAGATCCAAGAATCAGAAAGACGAAATATAAAGCTGGAGAAGTAGAAAGACAAAGCGAATTTTCCAGAGCAAGCTTCGAATCAAAAGACAAGGGAACAGTTACACCAGTGAATAGAAAAAACAGAACAGATACAGGACAAATATCCGCATTAACAATTTGAACTTTCCACAAGCAAGAAGAAAACACCGATTTTGCCCGTTTTAAGGGCGAAATTAGCCACTTTGTCCGCAAAGACGAGGAATTAACCGCAAAAACAAACAAAACCGTTTAAAACAGTGGTTCTTCTCCATAGGTGCTTTTCGCAGTTCAATACATACTTTCGCAGTCCAATACATACTTTCGCAGTCCAATACATACTTTCGCAGTCCAATACATACTTTCGCAGTCCAATACATACTTTCGTAGTTCAATACATACTTTTGCAGTTCAATACAAAGTCGGAGGCCAAGCGGTCTTAGGAAGACAATTATTGTGCC
>JAZUGF010000153.1:0-33248 GCA_045641065.1 Paludibacteraceae bacterium
CCACTATGCTTCAAACTGCAATGCAAATGTATTGTTCTTCTGTCGATTTATGCAAATTCTATCCGACATTTTTACCACGCAATTTGACCTATAGAAGCATAGCTTATAAAAATACCACGCAATTTGACCTATACGCCAAAAATCATTGCCCGTAGGGCTGGCCTTGTGCCTGCCCGAATCTGTGTTATCCGAGAAATCCGTGTTCGTTCCAAAAACAAAAATGGCCAGGTTGCCCTGACCAATTATGAATTGTTTTCGTTTTCGTCTTCGTCTTCGTTTTTGTCAACCTTTCATTGATTCCGCTACCCTCTTCAGACTCTCCTCAAAGCTCACCAACTGGTAATCGAAATCCATCTTGCTCATCTCCGGATCGTAGTAATACGTCGCAAACATCTTATTGATTGGCTGCAACACGAAGCTTCCCAACCACACGAATGGATTCAGCAACCTTGTGATCCAAACCTTGTGGCCGGCTGCCTTGGCAAAGTATCTGATGATCTCCACTGTGTCCGCCAACTCACGATTCTGCGGATAGAATGTGCCTTCAAGCTGACGCAATATCGCCTGCTTCACAAACTCCGACAAGTTGTCTATATAAAGCATCGAACGTTGGTTATGCCACGCTGGGAAAACCGGTACCTTCGTCGCCAACTTTGCCAAACGAGGAAAATTACCCTTCGCATTTGGTCCGTAGATCATGCATGGACGCAAGATACAAATCTTCATTCCATTCGCGTCAGCGAATCTATCCGTGTTCGTTTTTCCATTCGCGTCAGCGAATTCTCCGTGCTCTCCGTGTCCTCCGTGGTTATTTTTATCTTCGCGAAGCGAAACCAACTCCCACAATCCCTTCTCCGCCTGCAACTTCGAATCCCCATAAAAACCATTAGGATTCTCCTTTGTCTCTTTCGTCAGCACCTCGCTCTTCAGGCTCTGACTCTCATGAAACACAATCTGGCTCGACATGAAGATAAACTGCTTGACGCCACACTCCTGTGCGTGCTTAGCGATCTCAACAGTCAGATCACGGTTGACCTTATAATACAACGCCTCCATCTTTGGATCTGCGTTGACGTGGGCTATTCCAGCCACATGATACACGACGTCGTACTTGCTGAAATCAGCCTGCTTCCACGCGTCGTTCATCGTGTCGACGCTTTCGATCTCAAACTCTGTCGACGTCGACATTATATACTTCTTGACGCTCTCCCCTACATAGGAGCCAGCGCCGGTGATTAATACTCGATACATTGGTTGATGATTGATGATTGATGGTTGATGGTTGATGGAATTACCGACAATTACGAATTACGAATTTTTCAATGCTTTCGCTTTCTTTCTCTCCTCCCAATACAATTTTGGCATCATCAATAGGAATTTGCCACAACGTCTCAACTGTTTCTTTGGCTCTTTGAATATTCGCTCAAGCCATATAAAACGCAAGCCGCCAAACTCTTTTTTATTATTATGAAGGTCGCCAGTGTAGAAATTAAATGCGGCGCCGATTCCAAACAACACTCCTTGCTCTATATATGGGAAAATCTTAGAATTGAATGTCTCCTGTTTTGGAGCTCCAAGACTCACCCATACGATATCTGGCTTCAAATCATTGATCTGCTTTGCGATGGCAGGATAATCAAACTCATCCACTGACACAAATGGCACGTCGACATGGGTAAGATCCAAATTCAATCCTTTTTCCGCCACCTTCGCCTTAATCTGCTCCACCTTCGCCTGTGTATTTCCCACCAACACATGTTTGTATGGTCGCTCAATATAATATTCAAACAACTCTGGTCCATTGAACGCAGAATAGTTTGTACCATAAAGCATGTTTGCCATCTTTGTGAGAGAACTTCCGTCGCAAGTATTGATATTCGCTCCCTTCACGATCTCTCGATATTTAAGATCTTTTTGTGCGACGGTAATGACATTGGCGTCAACCACACAAACGTATGCTTTCTGCTTCTTTGCTATAAACTCTTCGATTGTCTTGCAGAAAACCTTTGAATCAAATTCAATGTGAATATTAAAAATGTTCATATATTGATTTTATATGATCTATATGATCTTAGAAAACATTCAGATTTATTCCTGGTCCGACGTGGGGATTAGGAATGACAATAATGGAGCAGGATAACGCCGTTACCCCACACAAATGATTTTATGATTACATTTTTCTAATTGAGATTTTGTTTTGTTACCTTTATCCTATCTATCCTTTTCTCAAATTAAAAAAAATATACTTTATTGCAAAATTCAAAACTTGAATCTCTATGAAATTTTATTGCTCGAAAGATTTTGACATAAGTTCATACAAAGCATTTTCATCAAGACTACCATCAAAAAAATTCTTTGCGGTCTCTATATCTGCATTATATTGAAAAGCTATAAGATATTTCAATGTGTTTTTGAAACACTTAACCTCAGGATTATTCTTTATAAGATCAAACAATTTGCGTAGTTTTGGGTCGTTCGATGCAGTAATTCTTTTGGTCTCTTTTTTGAATCCTTCAAGAGTAGACGAATAGCCTGCGGCTTTCATGTCAACATTCTGCTGATTTGCTGCATCAAGAATAAACTTATCCATAGCTGGTTTGACAGTAAACATATAACGTTTACCATCATTATGGATGTACATCGACACATGCTTATTTTCACCATCGGACTCTTTACTCTGATCAAATCTAACAAAGCCTTCATCCATTGTTGGCATACGTTTGTCAGCATCTATAATACCAATTGCAAACTGATCTGACAAGTTCACTGCTTTCACAACCTCATTGCATGAACTCTTATGCATCGCTTCTACACCTATCAAATGACCAACAAAATTCGTATCAACATTACATTCCGGAAAGACTCTTTGCTGTTTCATCATTTAACAAATGCATCAAAATTAAAGAAAGCGTCAGACCCATTATCATAAATCTGCTGAATATCATCGTCACTTGCCATCTTGACTTTAAAACATCCGTCTCCCGTAGAGTAAGTCAAAAACATTCTAAAATCTTTCAAATTTTCTTGAAGCAAATGGTTTAACACATAAGGGCTATGCGTTGCTATGAAGAAAAAATTCTTGTGTGTTCTGTTTTGATGCATATCCACTATCCAATCCATAAGTTGGAACTGAGTTGGTGGAAACAAATTGTTTTCAGGCTCCTCCAAAAATACTTCAGCATGATCTGTTTCCAAAAGATATTTTGCCTCTTCACTAAACTGCTTCGCAATTTTATCCGAAAAAAATACATAATCCTTGCCACCCATGTGTACTACAATCGTGTCTTTAGAATTTTGCATCACCTTTTCCTTCTTAAAATTTCTTTGATATAATATTTCTAGAAGGTTATTTGTAAATTGTTTTTCAGCATACGTCTTGTCGGTGTAAGTTTTTTCAGCTATATATATACCCGAATTCAAATAATCAAGATGAACAAACTGAGGAATAAGAGATTGCATTCCACTTGAACTATTCGTAAGTTCAAGTTTCTTTCCGTTTGCAGTCACAATATTATCGGATCCCGTTTTTTCGTCATATTCATACGAAATACCAGAACCAAGAATGTCAGACGCTTTCTTCATATACTTCCTTGCGATATCCCAATCCTCCTTAAAATCTAAGATATTATCATAACTCGTCTCAAGTCGACTCCAATTAGCGACTAAAGATACCATATTCCTTTCGGCTGGAACATAAGATACTTTAGGTCTTTTGTATTTCCAATGATGAGCAGTCAATCTATGAGAAAATGTCTTTGTAGAATGGTCGTAGCTGAACTCCATAAATTCAGACTTATATTTTATGTATGTATCTTCATGTACATATCCTTTAGTATGATAATAGGATGTCAACATATCCAGAAAGTTTGACCCTTCTTCAAAATCTTTCGTCGATTTCCTTAACGCCATACGTTTCTCGGCCCATGAACAATAGCAAGCAATCATCATCACACAACTCTTTCCTGAGCTCTGCAAACCAATGATAAGATTCATCCTGCCCATTTCAATTGTTGCTTCTTTCAAAGGGCCAAAGTTTTTTATGGTAAGTGCTTTCATCTTCTTCCTTTTCTGACGTCCAAAATCCACACATTTCAAAGTGATGCACAAAGATATATTTTTTCTCAATATCTCAAGTCTCTAAAGATAACTATTTGCATGATTATCTTATACCATTCTCTACTTATACATACCCTATTCCTTCTTTCCAATTCTCATCTATTACATTTTCTATTCTTCGGTATTTTCTCTGCCAATTTTACAGACAATCAATAAATTATACGCCAAATTGACGCATTTATGTATTTGGTACGATTATTGATTGTTAATCATCGGAATATTTTATTCCAATTGAGAAATGTGTTTGCAAACCGAGTAACAGGGGATTGCCAAACTGCATAACACTAACTGAGTTCCCCTAAAACATAAATCCTAATACAATGGGTATTAAACCAGGTCCGAAAAGGATTGCGAAATCTACAGGATTGCCAGATCGTCGTCAGCATGATAACAAATTGACGCCAGGCAATACCCCTTCGCTAAAGCCTCATAACCACAAGAAAGGAGACTAAAAGCGGATTCGCAATGAGGTGAAACTCCTCGGCAATCTCTCCGCCTGAGTGAAGAGTCCAAGCATCAAGGACAGGATGATGTTTTTATTAACATTAAATTATATGCCTATGAAATATAGAGTACATAATTTAAGAGAAGGTTCTCGACCAGCACCCAAAGGTTACAGATCGTGGCTTGACTATTGGGAAAAAAGTATTGGGAAAGATGCTCATTTTTGTGGTGAATACCAATGCTTAGCACCAGCAAAAGTTGGAGCACATGTCCAGTTGATAGATTCAGAAGATAGAAAATGGTATATTGTACCAATGTGCCAGTCTCACAATTGTCAATTTGGAGATGAACTTACAGTTGTAGGTCCATTAGTTGCAGTATCTGATCCATCTATCATTTTATGGTAAAAATCCTTCTTTTACTAAATCGAGATTTGTCGACTGAAAGTCGGCAAATCTTTTTTCTCATTCCCTCCCCTTCTCCAAACACTCCCTCATCTTCTTCTCAAATCTCTCCTCTGCTCCCCACAGTTAGCACTGTGGGCAACTATATCTCACCCATTTCATGGGTTTGTTCATGACTCAGTCCAACAGTGGAATTATTGCCAGAGTTGGTTTGTACCGACAATTATGAATTATGCATTATGAATTTCACACAAGCATTCCCTCATCTTCCTCTCAAATCTTTCCTCTGTGAATTGATGAGTAGTTTATTTCTTCTCGAAATCTTTTATAGCTTTCTCATATTGCAAAACCATTTTTTTTGCATTTGCTTCCCATGAGATTTCTTTTTGACGTTCTATGCAACCAGCAGATAATTTGCAAACGACGTCACGATTGGATTCGAGAGTCTCTATTATTTTAGCAAATTCTTTTGCACTATATTCAGGATTCTTTACTTCTACCTTTCTTCCAATCCTATCATCCACTATGACTCCAAAGCCTCTTGTATTATGACACACCACAGGGAGTCCCGCACTAATGGCTTCTGGGACTACTGTAGATGTTGCGTCATGAATACTAGTGAAAAAGAAAATATCCATCTCTTTCATCATCTCTCGCGTCTTCACATTTGGGACAACTCCCAATAAATGAACATTTTCTTTGAGATCTAAATTTTCTACCATCTTTGTGTAAAATTCCACATCTTGTGGATATCCACTACCTGCAACATATAGATGAATATTTCTCTTATGTTTTAGTAGACTCATTGTCTGGATAGCAATACCTAACTGTTTGCGAAGATCATATTTTCCAACCCAAAGCAAACGGAATTCTTCTCCATCTGATAAATGAGCCACTGAGGTTTCATCAATAAAAGTGCCTGTTTCATTTATCAAAACAGCATCAGAACGATAAGTATCACGAATCGCCTCAAATGTCTCTTTGTACGCACCTACTATCGCATCCGCTCTCTTCGCTGCTTTTCTTACTCTTGGTTGATAACGGAAAGTGATATAATTGATAGTATTCTTTATATTTTCTTTAAGTTTGGTAGCGGCACTAGCTTCTTTCATAAAAGAATTTGGGATGCCTCCATATCCTCCGACCGGTCCCCATACAAAAGGAATGTCATTAATTTTCCACAAATATCCAGGTTCACGATAGCATATCATATTCAACTTATGTAGCACGTCAATCTGGCATCCAGGTATTTTGGAATTTGAGGCAATTATTTCTATTGCTTTTTCATAAGCACGCTTCTCCCACTGTTCATAGTACATATAGAATTTCCAAGTTCCTTGATTCCAACACATCTCTCTTATTTCTTTGGAAACAGGGAGATAAAAGAAATGCATATTTTCTGCTTGTTGTCGAGTCAATCCAGTTGGATTAACCGATTTATCCATATTATCGTGCATAGCAGCATCTATAGATTGCTCTATCTCTTTCTGCCACTCGCCTTCCGTAATTATATATAGATTACAAAACTTAGCAAGGTTACTTACCCAATTCCATCCCATTCCTTGCTCACTACCCCAATTAGGAGAGATTGCATAAGCATTTATAAGAACGTTTAGCATAGAATCTTTTTTATTTAAGCAATATTCCTTTATGCTATTTCTTCATCAATGTCTTAACTTTATTAATATAATCTTTATCAGAGAAATTACGGAGATTAGCACAATATTCTAATCTGTCTATTTGATTTTGATCAAATTCTGTTGAAACTCCAAACACTTTCATATCTTTATAATGCTTAGCAAAAAGATCTTCCAAATACTCTCTGGTAAATCGACTTTCTTCTGTATATAATATTCTTTCATGTTCCAGAATTTGATCTATGGAAAATTTCACAGCTACAATCTTTGCTGGAGATCCGACAACAACTGCATATGGAGGGACAGGTTTGGTTACTACACAACACGCACCACAAATACATCCACGACCTAAATTCACATTTCCCATTATAGTTACATTAGAACCCGTCCAAACATCCTCTTCTATAACTATATCATTATGTTCATCGTTTATGCCAGAAGTGCCAAGAAGAAATTGAGGAATCCCTACTGTACTTTTATGTTTGTTTGGAATAATCATGTTATTCATTCCTATAACTGAATACTGTTTTATATGTAACTGAGAAAATTCAGATATAAGAATTTTTGTTCCCTGTCTTACCCTCACATTTTCTTCTATTGAAACCGATTTTGGCCATGATATATATACAGGAATTTCAATAACTGTATTTTTACCGATACTACAAAAATCATTCTTAGAAGGATGAAATACAGTTAATGCCCTTTTAAGTTTTGAAAAAATCCCCATGAAAGTTTATATTAAATTAATCCTAGTTTCTTTTTCAATCCAAATAATCTTTGTCCAATAAATTGAATCTTTTCACGTTGTATTGTTGTCCAATTGGGTTTTAAGCAGTCCGGCCAAACATACGGTTTTGACAAAGAACCCATTTTAAGATCTTCAAAATAGTTTTTTTCTCCTTTCTTAAAATGAGTGCCATCTGAGGTTCCGATACCATTATTGATAGCCAAATTGACACTAGGCATAAGGCACATTTTTTTATTAAACATAACAGAATATTGCCAAATACTATCCCATGTCTTTAATTCGTTTCGAAATTGATATGTTTTATGCCAATACTTATGATACATTATTCCACGAACTATACCTAATTGACAAACAAGTTTTAAGAGAGTCGCATTTTGAATTCCTGGCATTTCTGGATTCATTGTTTTTTTCCACTTCTCTCCCCATGTAGCCCATCCCCAACTAGCCGGATATGTCACAACATCAATTTTCGACGATTTATATTCTCTTGGTTTTTTATTATTTGCTGCAATATGTACAAGATCCATCTCATGCTCATATCTTGGAAATGCTTCCTCACAAAAATGAAAAAAGTCAAGACTCAAAATACAATCATCTTCAATGATCACTCCCCATTTTTCAGTTTCAAACATCCAATTGATGGCAGTATAAACACCAAAATCAACGCCTACATTCTTTTCTCGAAATAGCTTATGAACATTACATTCCCAATCAATGGCATTTAATATTGCATTTCTTGTTTCTTTACACAATTCATCCTCATTCTCTCGGTTTTCACGAGGACCATCCGCCGCTATATAAAGATTCTCTGGTTTATATTCTCGAATCTGCCGAAAACTCTTTAACGCAATATCTGGGCGATTAAAAATTATAAATAAGATAGGGACTTTCATAATATCATTTTTTTTTCCATACACTTGCAAATAAAAAATGGATCCACATTGTACAAAACGTAACACATGCTTTAAATAATCCAAAGTGCTTTCGTTTGAAATAAAAAAACTCAAATGGATTATTACCTAATGGACTCATAAAATTCTTCCAACGTTTCTTAAATGGTTGCGTTGGATCCATCCATACAGTTGGTCTATCATGAAGATTGCACTCTCCATAAATACCAATTGCAGTAATGCATGGCAATCCACTTTCCTTAGATCTCAAACCATAATCGGTATCACCTAATGCATGTCGAAATTTAGGATCATTCATTCCTAATTTCTTAAATGCAAATTTGGGGATAAGTACAATATTTCCATTTATAGGACCACATTCATGATTTATAGATAGATCTGTATATAATCCATTACTTCCCCATCCTCCGTATGTAATTTTATCTTTGTTTCCAACAGCACACGTTGACCCTACTATGATATTCTTAAATTCAAATTTTGGGGATTCTGCAATTAAACGCAAAATACTATCTCCATAAAGATATGTATCATCATTCAACCAAAGATAAAAGTCATAATCATAGTCTTTAACTGCAGCAGTCCATGCAGTCCACATTCCTCTATTCCAAAATAGATTACCATCTCCTTGAATAATCTTTACATCAGGAAAATTCTCTTGCACTGCCTGAGGTGTGCCATCTGTACATCCATCGTCAGTAAGATAAACTTTTATGCAATACCCATTTGGAATTTCTTGCTTAAAAAGATTCTCTAAACATTGCAATGTTTGAGTCTTGCGATTGAAAACTGTTAATAATACGGCGATTTGCTTCATTTGGCTAATTCATTGTATACTTTCATCAATTGCTTAATTATATTCTCTGGATTATGACGCTCATGAGCTTTTTTCATGCCATTATCAGCAAATTGTCTCCACTGATCTTCATGATCATAACAATCTTTAACAGCAATTGCCATATCAAATGGAGCATTTGCAGAAAATAGACGGCCAGAAACATTATTCTGAAGAAGTGATGAAACACCTCCTACATTTGTTGAACAACAAGGAACTCCAAGATACTGAGCCTCACACAGACTATTTGGACTATTGTCTATATACGAGGGATGAACATACAAATCTGATTCCAATAATCCATTAATTAATTGTTCAGGACTTTGCTTCCCTAAAAGCTTAACATTAACATTAGAGCATTTAATTCCAACTATCTTTTCAAATTCTTTGACAAATTCAGAATTTGGATTAATACCAGCAATTCTCCATTCAAAGTCAAAATAATTATATGATTTCAAGATATCAGCGGCTTTAAGAACAACATCAAGCCCTTTATAAATAGTTTCTGATATTGTAGAATAGACTATAAACTTATTTCCTCTATTCTTATCCCATGTAGGAGAATTATAAAATTCAGAACGCAATGCTTCGTCGACGTGGAAATATTTAATGTTAGGATTACAGAATTTAGCATAACGTTCATCCCATTCAGTTCGCCCCATCACAGCCGGAACATCTGCCATATGTTTTTTTTCGATTTCAGCACGAACTTGCATTTCATTTCCAAGAAAATTTATTCCATTATTAAATATCCATTCTCGTTTTGAAAAAATATCATACTTAAATGAATACTCATTCATTTTATATGGATAATAAGTTTCATAACATTGACATAATAGTCCTTGTAAATGAACTATAACAGGAATTTTTTTGTAATGACAAACAGAAGACAAAGTATTTTCAACTCCCCATAAATGAATAATATCAGGTTTGAAATCATTGATAATTTCTGATATTTCATCAAAGTAATCAAGATGGGATAATTTCTTATAATTCCTCAAATAATACATCCATTTTTTTATTCCTTGAGGTTTCTTTGATGGAATAGCGTAATAGGTCACACCATCAATACAATCCTTTACCTTTTGGGATGAATTAAATAAAACACCTAGTTCAATAGATGTATTATTGTTGATTTTCAATTGTTCAAATAACGCTCCAATCCATCCGATTCCACCATATCCTCCAGTTTTGCTTGCATCATAAAGAGCCGCATTCATTGAAATCCAAAGTACTCTCATTTTATTGATAAATAAGATAATCTTCTCTATTATATCTTGCAAATATCAAAGACCAATAGGGAATAAAATTATAAAAGTTTTCACCATAGAACACCATGCACATTGAAACAATAGCTACTAATTTATAATATCGTTGCTTTGAAGGATGAGCATTATATTGACAATAAAGGAAAAATAAAAAAAATGGAATTCCAACTGTAACAATTAATCCAGTTAATCCATTCCCAGAATTTTTCATAACGCTGCTATAAATTCCATATTTTGTCTCCATATCAAAACTATTTCCAATTATCGGATGCTTTTCTATTATCTTTTGATCTATGACCTGTGTCCCCATACGGCTTTGCATATCACCAGACTTATTCATGTCAAGATCAATTGAATTCTCATATTGGCCCATTATTTTTTCTCCTAAAAAATCAAATTCATTTATTCCATAGAAAATTCCAACACCGAAAATAGATATCAGGAATAATTTAGACAAAAAACTTTTGATTCCTTTAAGCAAATACATGGCAACCAGAAACATAAATACTACATATCCTGTTGTACTCATAGTAGATGCCAATGCAGTAATTATTATAATACAACGTTTCTTTTCAAATATCCATAATTCTTTAAGTGAATCAATAAAAAGAATAGGGACAATCATTATATAACCTTGAAATGCACCAGGTTCCCAAAACATTCCTTGATTTCTCACATGATTACCTAATCGATATGCCCAAACAACAAGAGACTTACTACTTCCTACATCAAAGCCAAATGAAAACGGAATATACAAATGAATAACCCAAAAGCAAAGACTTATAGCACACATACATGCACATACTCTAAAATATGCCATTCGAAATTTATCTCCAAGAAAAGATACCATTAGAAAACCAGCTATAATTTTAGCAGAAAAGTTAAAATAAGCAGGAGAAGAAACCTTCGGTAAAAACACAATTTGGAGAAATACTAAAAGAATAAACAAAAAAAGAAAATTTCGCAGTTTATTAGTATGAAGGACTACTTTCTTTTGCTTACAAATTATCCACATTATTGCAACAATAATAAAAGCATACCATTGAAAATTCGTAATAAGACCATTTCCTCCTGTAGCAAATAACAAGGAAGCAACTAAATAATCAACAACTGTTATTTCTATATTATTATTTTGAATGACTTCATCCATATTATCAAAGAATATATCTCAACACATTATATGTACATAATTTATATAATATTTATTTTCTTGCGATTTTACAATAAATATTCTTTACAGTTTGCTTTTCTTCATTACCCATAGCAAAATACCAAGATGCATATAACACTCCTATTGTGGTTAGAAATCCAGTCAAAATAACTCTTATAAAAGATTCAGGTAAGAAAAATTTAGGAATAAATCCAAGAAAAAGCATAAAACACATAATTATACATATAGGGAAAAGTGAATTCATTAGAAACCTACGAATAGAAAAAAAACATTTCCTTTTTGCATAATATAAAATTACAATATCACCTCCTATAGCCAATACCAATATCATTGGAATATATAACCATATTGGAGATCCTCCCATTATAAAACAAATATAAGTTATAAATATCGGTGTTATATTCATTATACTTTTCCAGATTGCATAACCTTTAATATCACCTTGAGCATACACTGCCGTTGCTACAGGTCGCGTCATTTGAGTAACTATAGTAAGTATCAATTGCATTATACAAAAAACACTCGTCCATTCGGGAACTTTTTTAAGCCAAATAGAAAGTATATAATTAATCTCAATCAAAAAAGGAACTGCAAATAACATAATTAACAATACAGAATACTTACATCCTACAACAGTAGCTTCATTCATAGCAGAAATGTTATTTTCTCCTGCTTTTTTTACAATAACTGGATTTAAAGCTTTTAACATTGTTAATGAGAATGAAGATAATTGCCCATTTAACTGATGAGCTATTCCCTGAGCAGCATTCAAAGTTGTCCCAAAAAAATGATTTAAAACTAAACCGATTCCTTGTACTGAAAATAAACTAGATATTGCAGTAAGGAAATTCCATCCTGAAAAAGACGCAATTTCTTTAACTATTGACATATCCCAATACTTTTTGGGACTAAACACACATTCCTCATATTTTTTATGACAATAAATTTTCATAATAGAAAGCGTGACAAACGGAATTATCGCCATCAATACTCCATATACTATTAATTTATCGCCTGAACTAAATACACAAACAATCGCAACAGTTAACTTAAGAATTGATTCAAATACACCTACAATTGAATAATAAAGCATATTTTCATGTGCATTCATAACAGCATCATAAGGCACATTAATTACTGTTAAAATCGTGCTAAAAATCAAACAAAGGTATATAATCTTAGCAGAAAAGATTCTGTCCTGTTCTATATTCAATATATTATTGAAAAGAGGATACATCGCCAATAAAAGCAAACACGCTGTCAGAATAGCAATTATTCCATGCAAACTAATACTAACATTAAATATTTTTCTTTTATTTTCTAAATTTCCACCTCCTTCGGCATATGACATAAATCTCTGAGTTGCATTGGCAAGCGTCGAATTCAAAAAACCAAGCATACCAATTGCTCCACCTACAATATTAAAAATTCCAAAATCAGACTCTCCTAATGAGGATAAAACTAAACGAGTTGTAAATAATGAAACAAATACAGTAAATCCCATTTTTAAGTATAGAAATCCTGTATTTTTTATAATACGATTTGCTGCGGACATTATGTCAGAACATTTATTAGATAATTACACTCATTTTTTTTAACTCTTCAACTGAATATCCTCTGTTCATATCAAGAAAATAATGACCATGATGACACACTCGCTTTTCTACAGGAGGTAATTTCATATAATCTTTATATAAAGATTTCAAATACGTATCATAATCTTCGATACACATAAATTTTGCATCTTCAAACTCTAATTCATTAAAATTCTTGAAAATACTTATCTCAAACAATCTGTTGTGAAATTGATAACTTCCATATATTCTACACTTATTTCCTTCTTCCCAAGACTCCGCAGAAACAAGGAGATCCATATTTCTAAAAATCGACTTACTATCAAATAACAATTTATGTATTCGACAAACAAAATAATTGTATAGAATTCCCAGTTTTAATTTTCCATTCACAAATGGCAATTTTAAAGGAAAATAAGATGCTGTTAAGGACGCTTTTTTATAATCAGATCGGAACTTTTTATATGCAGATAATTGTTTTTTTGATTCTTCAGGAACCGCATCAACAGGAAAAATATCAATATTTACACCTATTGGACACTTCATTGTACGTTGAGTTTCTATTAAGCAAGTGTTATTATCTATCATCTTTGCAATTGGAAGATAATAATAAGGTTTATTTCCAGCAAAAACAATAGAATATCCATGCGGAAAATCTAAAGCAGAGAGTTCTAATAATTTATTATAATCAGGTCGAGGCATCATAACATCAATATCATCGTCCCACGGTATAAACCCTTTATGTCTTACAGCACCAAGCAAAGACCCTCCACATAAAGAATACTTTAGGTTATGATCTCTACAGAAAGAATCAAATACTTTCATCATTTTTAGAAGGTACGATTGATATTCCTTGATATTAAATTCTGTCTCCATAAAAATCTTATAATTTATAGTTAATACTAAAGCAAATAAAATTTATCTGTCATTTTGATATTTTCTCTCTTAATATACTCGAACTTATCCCATCCGTATGGTCCAAATAAACTACAGAACATCCAACTTCCGCAAATTCTTTTTCATACTTATTCCAAGCATCAGTTCCCTTCCAGTCTGAACCTACAAAAACAACATCAACACCTAGTTCCTTTACTGGCTTAATTTTTTCCATATCAGACTGAGAAACAACTTTGTCTACATATCGTATAGACTTAACTATTGCCATACGATCGTGTTCATTTATAATAGGATACTTTTGCTTTCGCTTAAAACAAAGCTCATCCGAAGTTACTCCGACAATAAGAAATTCACATTGCTCTTTTGCTCTTCGAAGAATATTCAAATGTCCTATATGAAACATATCAAAAACTCCAGTTGTATAACCTATTTTGTATCTCTTTTCCATAAAGTTCTTTATATCTTAGTTTCGAAAAAATCTCTATTATTTTATTTCTCAAAAAAATCATATGGTTCCCATTCCCATCCTTTGCCTCAAAAAGCACCGATCCAGACTCAAAACTTTCAAGATTATGTCATCGTTCATTCTCAATCTGGACAGCACGATTCAATCCATTAGCATCATGAAGCACCGTCTCAACCATATTTCCATTGCTACATAAAGAGGTGTTTCCAATTTCTGTTTGGTTGCCATTTTTACAACTCTTTTCTATTATTTCAAAAAATATCAGTTAAAGTACTTAGCCGACACTTTCAATCTTATACTGCTGTTTTTTTCCGTCGGACGGATGTGGACATAAAGAAAGCTTAGTGTACTTTCCTTCATTTATAAGTTCTATAAGATCTTTTTCAAAAGATGAAAAATCTTCATTAATAAGGCGTCTACTTGGAACTATTAAGTTTTTCAATATGTCTACATGACCAATACTTTTCGACGCAATTCCCTGATCTAGAATTTCAATAAACTCGCCAACTGTTTTTATTGGACCTTCCAGAATATTTCTGCATTCATCTTCTAGTATATATAAATTATTCAACATGTTGTGTATAATCTCTAACACAAGTAAAATAGCTGATTTCTCAGGCTTTTTTATTGAATGTATAGAGTCATTACCCATAAACCTAATTGAATGAAGTCTATCCCTATCATTCTTTGTAATAAGGCCATTCTTACAAAGAGAATTTATCTTATTTTCAAGATTTTTTCCTTGAATGCATTTGTCAATGCATATAGACTCAACTATTGCACGAAATCCCGCAGCGGCAAGCAAATAACTCTCATTATTGAGAGCATTTATTGTTTCATTGTATATAGAACTAATGTTGACAGGAATACTAAAAAAAGTATCTATGTTTTTAACTTTAGGCTTTTGATATGGATATGTCTTAACTCTAACAGGATAAGTCACATGAACATAATCATCATCATACTCAGCATCACTCTCTTCACATATCTCAGTTGCTAAAGTAATAGCTCCACAACCACAACATTTTGATATACTGTATTGACATGACCAGCAATAATTGTCAAAGTCATCATATGGATCAGGCACTTCATGAAGAATTTCATGAAATGTATCATGATCGCATACATTACAATAGCATTTCAATTTTCTAGGTTTTGCGGTGTCCATAATTACGACAAAGACCTAATATCTATTATTATTATAAAATGCTTCAGCCTTTTGCCAAGTATTTTCAAAATTTTCAAACTTGCCCCCAAAAAGTCCCAATTTTATGGGTTCCCACTCTTCCTTTTTTGTAAATGCTTCTTTAAAAAATTCAGTATAGAAATCTACTTCTTGCCTATATAGAGAAACTCTTTTGTTTATAAACCCTCCAATCGGATACGAATCTGACGCATTTTTCATACATCTGTAATAATTACACATCAAAGATGCAAAATGCTCCCAAGCATAAAAACAATTAAGAAAATCTTGATTGTTGAAAAATGTCTTACCAAAATATTGTTTTATACCTCCAATTATCATTTGACTATATGGATGTATCCAAGAAGATTGCATATAAGAATTCAAAACACCTTGATTCCAATGATTACATCCTGCCAAAAATTCCAATGAATAACAAAAACTTGGACTAAATACATTAGGTGCGGGCACATTGGTCTGCATCATCATTTTTATTAAATTAAAGCATCTATATTTAATTGCAGACACACCAATAGCATGGTACAAAAATGTAGATGCTAATAAATGAATTGATTCCGACCCAACCACAGTAATATTCCCATTATTTATTGGCATCATGCAAAATTTTACAACTGAGTCTACCAATAATTTTTGTTGCACTATGGTTCCATATCTTACTATTGGTAATATAGCATACATTAGATTAACAATAGCGTCTTGATGAATCTTAATATATTTTTCAAATGATTGTGAATTTATCTCATGGTCATAAGATGCATATTGCATAATTGTATCAAATACATTGTCCCTCTCCATCTCAATAAGTTCTGTCAATAGAATCTGTTTGCTGGAATCTAATAAATAACTTTTGACAATTACTGCAAAATCTTGAGGTGTAGACGCAATTAATGGTTGTATAACTTGTGAAGCTGAAACGAAATTGGGTTTGGGACCTAATATAGGAGCCGTATTAATTGGTGTTCCCCATAAATCAGCAGCAAGTTCTTGAAGTTTCTTCTCATACTCTCCATCATTACGCATATCGTAACCAAGACGTGTTTCTAGAAGAGAATTGAAAGCTTTCGGAAATTCACCTTCTCTTAATACAGGAACAAATTTGCTAGAATCCATTTCTTTGTATAATGAAATGCTAATTACTTGATCTTCAAATTTAACTCCACCGCCATTTGAATTCTCTAACTTCTCCTTATATTTTGAAGTTCCAATAATTAGAACTCTATCAGCTCGTTTTAATCCTTTTTCCATGAATGTGATTAAATCATCTCCTCCTCGGTTATAACGATCTAATAACGTATATACACGGAACTTTTCACGTAAATCCTTTGACAAGTTCAACACCCATTGTTTATGATTTTCATTATCCCATGAATAACTTATAAAAACAACAGGAACACCCTCTGGGATTGTTTCTAGCTGAGATGGCATCTGTGAAAAAGGAGATTGTTCATTCATAACTAAATATATTATTTTTTTTCTATCATTTGCTCAAAGAAAAACTAAATGACAAGATTTTCATTGTCATCATAGAAATTCTGACGGATTTTTCCACGGATTATAATAACTGTGGTTGATGTATTGGGATGTCGATGAATAGGCATTATAGATCCTGGTTCCACAGCATTAAGCATTCTCTGCGATTTATCTGTCTCGGAATTACGAAGGTCGTAATTCTGTCTCAAGCGAGGAGACGATTTTGCTTGAGAGGTAAGGTGGTCTAATAATGAGGAATCGATTAACATATTAATTCGTAATGCGTAATTGTCGGTGCAATCCGACGAGGAGGATAATCCGTAGAGACGGGGCACGCCCCGTCTTTTTCAAACACGAATGTTCATGAATTGGAAACGAAAATGATTCGTAAAATTTGCGGGCAGGTTTGAAACCACGCCCCTACGAGCGAATGATTTTCAAACACGAATTATCATGAATTGACATGAATTTATTCTGTAGATTTATTCTTCATCTTCTTGTACAAGAGCATTCAGCCCCTCAGTATCAGGAAGAACACGATTATATTCATCAGGAGCATCTTCACCAAGACGGAAAGTAGAAACTCCCATAGGTTTGGTATAGTCCTGAATAGCTAGTTCTACTACAGTTCTATCCATCTCACGACAAAGAATAAGACCAATTGGAGGGTTTTCATGAGGCATACGCGTTTGCTTGTCAAGTAATGATAAGTAAAACGATAGCTGTCCTAAATGAGCAGGCTGAAAACGGCAGTCCTTAAGTTCAACCGCCACAAGACAATTGAGTTGACGGTTAAAAAACAAAAGGTCGATGAACTTCTCTTCATCACCATAGACAAGACGATAATTGGGCTGAATAAACATAAAATCCTGTCCAAAACGAAGTATAAAATCGCGAATATTGTCTGAAATACGTTTATTAAGAAGTGGTTCGTTACGCTCTTCTGCCGATTCGTATAGGTCCTCGGCATTAATGAACCCAAGTAGATAACTTTCCTTGAATGACTTTAATGTACGGATAGCAAGTTGAGTATCAGAAATGGTCTCCGTGAAATTGGATGGGAGATTACCTCTGTTTTTATATAGGTTCTGACCTATGAAGTCTCGAAGAGCATACTTACTCCATGCTCGTGTAGCACACTGATGTATGTAAAAAATACGTTCATCAGCAGATTTACATTTGCCGAGTATTTCGATATGGTGAGAGAATGGAACTCGAAGAAAATCACTCCAATCCAAATCGTCAGCCAGTGGCTGTCGAATTTCAGCAAGCAACTTGTTCTCATCTACAGGAAAATCGGCAGCCAATGGCTGGCGATTTACAAAGCCGCACCATTCCTCATAGAATCTGCGCATATTTTTTATATTGGATTCTCCGAATCCTGTCAATCCAGGTATCTCTTTTTGAAGTTGCTCGCTGATTGATTTGATTGCTCCTTTTCCCCACGAATTTTGACGTGAATTCTCTGACACATATCGCCCCACTCCATAATAGAGCGAGAGTACTTCGTTATTTACAGAACGTAGTGCTCGAGCCTGTGATCTCTGTATTGCCTGCTTGATGAAACCAACGGCTTGACGGAGATTATTGCTGAGTTGTATGTTGTTATCGCTTGCCATTCTATTTTTTCGTGACCTGATGATGTATTAAATATACAAAGATATGAAATTACACTAATTGACCACGAATTATTTTATGAATTGGAACGTAAAATTTCCGGGAATGATTCGAAAAATTTGCGGGCGGGTTTGAAACCACGCCCCTACGTGCGTTTTTGGTTTTCGAACACGGATAACACGGATTGAACGGATTATTCGCTACCGACAATTAAATCCCTACCAATATAAAATCCCTACGGGATAATTTTGAATACTAAATTGCCGTTACAAACCGATATCGGAATAATTCCATCGTTGGAATATCGCACTCCCCCAACCCATGAAATGGGTGGCAAATGTTTGCCCACAGTGCAAACTGTGGGATTATATTTGCCCAATGTGCAAACATTGGGATTTTGGATCAAATGGATAATTTATGATCTGCTTTTGCCCTTTCAGGGCGTATTCCTCCGATATCTATTAATACCCCAGGGTGCCGCTTCGCTCTACCCTGGGCTGGATGCTACTGGGCTTTCAGCCTGTTACCCCAATGGAGATTAATCTATGGCACTGATCCACATCCCCCTTTAAGGGGGCTTGGGGGTCCAGTCCCTCCCTTTAAGGGAGGTTAGGAGGGTCCACATGGATGATCTCTCCTCGTTTGCGATAGCAAATCTCTGTGTTCCCTGCGTCTCTGTGGTTAATTCTTATCTTGAAAGACGGGGCATGCCCCGTCTCTACAATCTTATTTCACAATTCCCTTCTCCAAAAACTCCGCAAGGTTTGTCTTTCTTACCTGAGCAGCAGCATCCTCTGCTGCAACCTTTGCCATATCGTGCTTAACCATAAGCTCAACAAGCTGCTCAAATGTTGTTGTCATTGGGTTCCAGCCTAGCTCTTTCTTTGCCTTTGTTGGATCTCCCCAAAGGTTGACAACGTCTGTTGGACGATAGAAATCCTCTGAGACGCGGACAAGTTCCTTGCCTACAAGTGACTGATTTGCAGGGTTCTCCACTGCCACACAGATTCCCTTCTCATTCATGCCTTCTCCCTCAAACTTAAGTGTGATGCCTGCGTGGTGGAACGCAAGTGTTGCAAACTCACGAACTGTGTGCTGAACTCCTGTCGCAATAACGAAATCCTCTGGTTTATCGTGCTGAAGGATCAACCACATACACTCAACGTAGTCTTTTGCGTAACCCCAGTCACGAAGTGAGTCAAGATTACCAAGGTATAGGCAATCCTGCTTACCCTGGGCGATACGTGCGGCTGCAAGTGTGACCTTACGAGTCACGAATGTCTCACCACGTCGCTCCGACTCATGGTTGAATAGGATTCCTGAACAGCAGAACATGTTGTATGCCTCACGATACTCCTTGATGATCCAGAAACCGTAAAGCTTTGCTACAGCGTATGGTGAGTATGGGTGGAATGGAGTATTCTCGTTCTGTGGAACCTCCTCCACTTTTCCGTAAAGCTCAGATGTAGAAGCCTGGTAGATCTTACAAGTTTTTTCAAGGTGGTTAGTACGCACTGCCTCAAGAATACGAAGCACTCCCACTGCGTCGACATCGGCTGTAAACTCAGGAGCGTCGAATGACACCTGCACGTGGCTCTGAGCTGCAAGGTTGTATATTTCAGTAGGTTGCACCTTACCAACAAGTTTCACCAATGACATAGAGTCACCCATGTCGGCATAGTGAAGATGGAAATTCGGAGTGCCTTCCAAGTGAGCGATACGCTCGCGGAAATCCACTGATGAACGACGGATGATACCGTGAACCTCATAACCCTTTGCAAGAAGAAATTCAGATAGGTAGCTACCGTCCTGACCAGTAACACCTGTGATTAGTGCGATGTTTTTTGACATTGTATATTGATTTTATTTATTTTTTTAACGTAAAATTTCCGTAAAATGGATCGTAAAATTGGAACGCTTCGCGTTTATTTTTCGTTCCGTGAGTTATCAACTCACGGTTTATGCTAAACTTTGTTTATACCAATCAAATAGCTTAGCGACTCCGTCCTCAATCTCCACCTTGTGTGTCCAACCAAGAGTGTGCAACTTGCTGACATCAATTAGTTTACGCATAGTTCCATCTGGTTTTGTAGAATCGAATTCGACGGTACCCTTGAAATCAACTGCCTTGACAACCAATTCAGAAAGTTCACGGATTGTAAGTTCCTTGCCTGTGCCGACGTTGATGTGGCAGTTTCTGATCTCGCCGAGCGACGGGATTGCACCTCCACGACCAGTGGAATGGTTGCGGTCTACCACTCCATCTGCTTTTACACCATAGTGGACAGATGAGTATTTCTCAATTCCGATGATATCTGAGAAATTGACGTTAAGAAGGACGTGAACAGAAGCGTCGGCCATATCCTCACTCCATAGGAATTCACGAAGCGGTTTACCTGTTCCCCAAAGTGTAACTTTGTTATTTTCAATACCATAGAAGGCAAGAACCTTTAGGATCAACTGCTCGTCTGAGTTTCCATCGATCACGTAGCGAACGACGTCGCCATTCTCCTTCATATTCGCTCCAACAGGACGGATAGAAAGATCCTTGCGAATTGAAGTCCAATCACCGTCTGCAATCAATTTTGCCAAATATACCTTACGCATCATGGCTGGCATAACGTGGGAATTCTCAAGATGGAAATTATCGTTAGGGCCATAAAGGTTTGTAGGCATCACAGCGATATAATTTGTACCATACTGCAAGTTGTAGCTCTCACACATCTTTAGTCCAGCGATCTTGGCGATAGCATACTCCTCGTTTGTGTACTCAAGCTCGGAAGTAAGCAAACAATCCTCCTTCATTGGCTGAGGAGCATTCTTCGGATAGATACAAGTTGAGCCAAGGAAAAGAAGTTTCTTAACACCATGAGCATAAGCCTCAGAAATCACGTTGCACTGGATCTTCTTGTTCATCATCATGAAGTCTGCACGGTAAAGAGAGTTTGCCATAATACCGCCCACGAAAGCCGCAGCCAAAACGACAGCGTCAGGCTTCTCCTCGTCGAAGAACTTCTTTACCGCATACTGATCAGTAAGGTCAAGTTCTTTATGTGAGCGACCGACAAGATTATTATAACCTCTTGATTTTAAGTTGTTCCAGATAGCGGAACCCACCAAGCCGTTATGGCCTGCAACGTATATTTTGCTATTTTTATCCACAACTATATTTTTGATGAACGTAAAATTTCCGTAAAATGATTCGTAAAATTGGAACGCTTCGCGAAGATTTATCTAACACGAATGTTCATGAATTGACCACGAATTTTTTCATGAATTTGAACGCTACGCGTTTTCTATTTACTGTACTGCCCTTCTGGTAGACATCCTCCTCCCCCACTCTCCTGGCACGACGTGCCAGGTTACTCTCGCTTCGCTCGGTATTGCCTTCCAGGCAAATCTCCGTGTTCCCTGCGTCTCTGTGGTGATTATTTATGCTAATTCGTTGGAATATCGCACCAACCTGAAATTTGAAACCTAAAACAATTATTCTACAAGTAACTTGATAATCATCAGTGATTTGCAAAAATAATTACCTAAATTTCGGGCATGATAAATTTTCGTGAATCAGGTATTGTCAGAAGCCTGACAGAAAGAATTTTGTGATTTTTTCAAACCAGAGATTTTGAAGAGTTTGATTTTCTCTGTGTTTTTCCTGCCAGCCCTGTCGATTAAGGGCACGAGGAAGATTAGGAGTGCGACGTCGCAATTGATCGTCTCACGAAAGAATCTAATATGTACACATAAAAAAATCAGATATTTCCAGCATCACGATGGAACTATCTGATCAATATTGGTATTGGGGGCAATGATATTATTAAGCCTGGAATATATTTAAAATGAAACCGTGAGCATCTCTTACGGTATTCCAAGGCCAAGCTACCAACCAGAACCTCTCTATGTATAAGATAATGCTCACGATTCGTACGGATCGCGAACATCGGATTATCTTGATACATAGATTGGACTTTCGGTAACTATATATACCTAAAGCCAACCATCATTGACGTGGTTTTATTCTGGAATCTGAAGTTGGTAGCTTGTTCTGGAATACCACAATGATAGCCGATGCTGATATGTTAATAATTAATTAATACTCTCTTTCTGTTTCGTATAAAACGTTTAATTTGGGGCAAAAATACTAATAATTTTGAAAAATGCATAATTCGTAATGCATAATTCTAGCCCATAACGTGAGCTATGGGGACAAATGGTTGATTTTCACGATGCATTAATTCATAATTTTTAAAAATACTAAATGCGGATTCCTCAACCGTGGTAACGGTTGGTATAATCAATAGCCCATAGCGTGTATAGCCCATAGCGTGAGCTATGGGGTCGGTATGGGGTCGGTTGGTTGGTATTATGTCAAAAATATTTAGTGATTTTGGCGTGTTGGAAATTATCTATCTCATTGATCATATTCACAGCCGACTGTACAATCGGATATGCGCATAGAGCACCCGTGCCCTCACCTAATCTCAGGCCAAGACATAGTAACGGTTCTGCTCCCATAGTTTCTAGCATACGTTTATGTCCCCCTTCGTCGCCACAATGACCGAAAATAGCACATTTCATCACGTCAGGATTGATTGCTCTGGCAATAAGCACACATGCTGTCATGATAAATCCGTCGACAAGGATCAACATATTATGCTCTGCCGCACGAAGCATACCTCCTACCGTTGCAGCCATCTCAAGGCCACAGAAATATTGCCAAACAGGAGGTTTTTCCTCTAAATTATTATAATTATCTACGGCTTTTTTCAAAACCTCATATTTACGATGGATTCCATCGTCGTCAAGCCCACTGCCAGCACCCACGCACAAATCCAATGGAATATCAAGTAGCAGACGCATGATAATGCTAGAAGGCGACGTGTTAGCGATGCCCATCTCACCGAATGAAATGATATTCGATCCCTCACGATGCCAAGCGTCGACCTGCTTCGATCCAATCACAATGGCTCTATCCCACTCCTCTTTAGTCATCGCTGACTCATAAAGGAAATTACGGGTTCCATAGGCTATCTTACGGTTGACGATCTTATTCTCTGTATCGGTGATTCCCGTCGCCAAAAGTTTCTCAGGGAAATTATAATCGACGCCGACGTCAACAAGAAGAAGTTTGAATCCATGCTGACGGCAGAACATATTCACAGCTCCACCCCCACGAGTGTAGTTGATCATCTGCTGCCAAGTCACCTCACGTGGAGAGAACGACACACCCTCACGCTCAATACCATGGTCACCAGCAAAAAGAATATGACAAGGATGAGACAGACGAGGCTTCAACGTTTGCTGCACCATACATATCTGAGCCGCCAACGATTCAAGTCGCCCCAACGAACCTTTGGGTTTATTGAGATTGTCTATTTTCTCTTGTATCTGATCGATCGTAATCATAAATTTATTATCGTTAACACAAAATTAATGATTTGAGTTTATATTCTTTCCCGACAGATAAAAAACTTTTATAAATTTTCGCTGGATTTTGATTACATTTGCATTGCGAGTATTCTTCAGAAGGAGTAACATACTACTATTACTCTCTATATCTGCGATAGACATGTGCAAAAAATTTAGCGACAGAGTTGAAAATTGAAAAAAATAACACTTTTCACAAAAAAAAACATAAAAATAAGGCCTAAATTTAATATTTCAACAATTAAATGATTATTTTTGCACAAAATTTGATATGATATTGTATTTTACGTATTATATCTGATAACAAACCATTGATAAAGGCTGTTATATACATGTTATTTTAACCCGTATATTTTAGTCTTGCGTGGAAAGATTGGTTTTAGCAATCTTCATTTTGGGCGACTACAATAATCACCTTGAAAATTGGCAATCTTAAATAGCCGTCAATTAGTAAAGAAGAACTAATTTAACTTACTATATGTCAAAGAAAATTTTAGTGTTAGCAGCCGTAGCACTTGCCTACAATGCTTACGCACAAGAGGAGCAAACTACAACAGATACCGTTTCAGCAAAGGGTATTTGTCACTGGTCTCTAGGTCTAAAGGGAGGTATAAACTACTTGAGATGGGCACCTATCTCTAATGAAGGCAATACGCTTAGTGGCGGGAAAAACTATCAGTTTGGAATATTCACAGAGGCCACATTCAATCCTCGTTGGGGTCTAGGCTTGCAGTACATGTATGCAAAGAATGATCAGGAAATTTACGACGGAGTCAACCACGACATCCTCCTTTACTCTTCATTTAACTTGTCAAACATCATAGCTCCGTATAGAAGCCACGGATTACAGAAGCTTAATATATTTGTCAATCCAGGAGTTGTAGGAACTTACGGTACTTGGGAAAACTACACTAAAGCAGCATATACACAATTTTCTAAAGAAGACAGCAAATTTGTATTAGGTGCATACGGAGCTGGACTGATCGAGTACAATGTAAGCAAGTATTTTGCTCTAGGTTTGGAGGGTTCTCTTATGTATCGCTTAAGAACTTGTTATCCAGAAGCTGGGCATGTAACATTCGGTGGCAATTTGGAGGTTCGCTACAAGTTTGGAGGAGAGAGAAACATTCGTAACATGTCTTGGGAAAATTATGAGCCTAAGAGAGAGATGCCTGACATAACACCACTACTTGAGGAACAAAAGCATAACTGCGAGGAGCAAATTGCTCAAATTGAGGAACAAGTAGCAAACAGAAACGAAGAGATCAAAAAATTAGAGCAGCAGGTCAAGTTGACACAGGATTCTCTTGATTCTCATATCAGATCTACACGTCAGCCTGTTCGTTACGTACCGACTAAAGCAGAGGACGAGATCATCAAAACTGCATTTGCTCAGCTTGAATTCGAGTCTTCAAAAGCTGTCATAATGCAGTCGTCATACTCTTCTCTTGACGGTCTAGCTATGTTGCTTAAATCTCACCCAGAATGGTCTATATTCCTAAAGGGTTACACTGATAGTTCAGGAAATGCAGCAAAGAACCTTAGTCTATCTAAGAATAGAGCAGCGGCAGTCAAGAACTACTTAATCAAGAAGGGAGTTAAAAGTGCTAATATCCAGTCACAAGGTTATGGTTCAGCCAACCCAGTTGCTTCCAACGCTACACTTGCAGGTCGTGCTCAGAACCGTCGTGTAGAAATCGAGCTTTACTCTAAGTAAGAATAGATTTGTAGCCATACCCGCACAACAATATAAACCCCGGAAGTTAGACAAAAACTCCGGGGTTTTATTATGCGAATTTCGTATCTTTGCCTCACAAATTCTTATCAAAGATGGTCATTATTGGTAATCTTAACCACATAAATTTTATTCTCGTTTTTCATATTGCTAAGTTTTAATATTTGGGTAAAATGTGCAAGCCCCTTAAAGGTTAAGTTCTTACTAAAGTTAAGGTAACTCCTCTCCTCGGGTAGAAAGGATTGCATTCGCATCCTTTCTGATTTCTTCAAAGATTACAGACCAAGTATGGTTATCTTTAATCCCATATTCGGAAATCATTTTGTAGATTCTAGGATAATTGTCACGCAAATGTGAAATCATCACTCTTGAGTCGTGCAAATAATCGGCAAGTATCTGTACATACTCGTCTTCAGTTATCCATATTGTACGATTGAATCTTTTTTCGTCAACGACTTCTTTATCATCCAAATCCACAAAAAATACTTTACAATATCTTACTGGATGATCCAAATCTACGTAACGGACATAAGCATTGAGTTCCACGGTATATTCATCATAAAAATGCTCCCCTTTTTTCACACTTTCCTCTAAATAAACGTAATCTTCAAAGCACTCTTGACAATAGCATTCTTCAAGGAAGGCCACCCAACCTTTTTCATCATAATTTCCATTTTCATCAAAATCCTCAGGACATTCATTCTTATATTCTTCCCAACACTTGTCTTGAAATGCTCTATACTTAGCCAATTCTTCTTTAGATAAACTACGAATTTCTTCGTATTCCGTCTCACCAAAATTATCGTTTTCGTCGTAATTGTTATAGACCTCTAGTTTCATTCTATACTCCCTTTCTATCTGCTTTTTAGCAAAGAAATCCTTTGCTGCATCATAGCACCATTGCTTTCTAGCGGTCATCTCATTGTTGTTTAGTCCATACTTCATAATCTTCAAATTTTAAGTTACGCGATCAATACAATTTGGTAAACATATATTTATTAGTTACATTAACAAATATAGTTTAAAAACGCTATAAAACAATAAAAAACATCTTATATTTCGTTATCAATCTTCTCTTCTTATTGGGGACAAAATGTCATAATGTGTATGGGACTATAATTAAAGCCCCCTAATAAGAAGACCTTGATGCCAACCAGAAAGACAGATGGATACAAAGATGGGGCTGTGAAACATTATATTTGCTGCCCCACCTTTGTTTTATATCTGAAAAGAATATACCTAGTCAACAAATCTAACCAACAGACCCGAACTTGGATAGAACACAAGCTTATCGATTACATTTTTGCCAGACAATTCCAAGCCATAAGCATAACAGTCTAACTGACCTTTATACATTCCAGCGTAATGCCCCTTTTTATTCGTATGGTCTTCTATATGTTCAATTCCAAGTTGACATGTTTTATAGTCTACCAAAACATAACCTTTTTCGGTTTCCCAAACAAAATCCATGCTTCCTGAGTATATGGATCCCTCTTTTTTATATCTGAAGCCAAGTTCATGATATGTTTTGCTTGGGACGCCGTACTTCTCACTCATGAAGCTATAGAATTTATTCCAGATATCAACGATGTCGTCGGCTTTTGTTTTTGATGTATCCAGGCCGTACTGAAGAAGAACTTCATTGATATGTTCAGGAGAACAGTCTCTCTCGATTCCAGCAAAAATCATATGGAGACAATCTCCAATCTCATTGTCAGCCAAAGAAGCATTGAAATGCAAACGTTGATCCCAATACTGAAGGCGTTCCACGCTTCCCATTCCACATATACTACTAGGAGAAATATCACGTGGATTCGATACGCATTCCTCTGCGCTGATATCTAAGATATCCACGTGATTTTTTGGGGCAGGCTTCTCGTTTGACGTATCTTCGTCAGCATCCGCATCTGCAAGCAACTCCATATTTGGATGGGAATAAGGAATCAATCCTAATTCATCAATAGAGCCATTTATAGAGGATATCCAATCTAAATTCATATTGCCACCGGAAATCTTAGGAGCTAGTATTAGCACATCGGCAGCTCTTGTAAAGCCAACATATAACAAACGGGTTGCCTCCCTAATATTTTCATTACTGATTTTTGAGATATGGTCTTGGTCACAAGAATCCCTTAATGATTCAGGTAGCCCCTTCGCATCGCCGTAAATCCAAGGCTGGACACGAATGGTCATTGGAGGATAAAGGTTTTCGACAGAAGGCTCTGACAAATGTTCGACATGAACTCCTCCATAGTTATATTTATACCATGAAGCACTTGCATTTGGATCCTGGTCGAGCTGAGTCAGAATGACATATTTCCACTGCAAACCTTTAGACGCGTGATAAGTGACCAAATGAATCGCATTCTCGTCTCCCATCAGAGAAAGACTCGCTCCATTGATGAATGACATATATCCATTTATTGTTGAAGGAAGTCCAAATCTTGCGCATCTGTCCTCATATTCAGCAGCTTTCGCAATGAGAGTCTGTAACGTAGAGTCTACCCTATCTGCACCCTTGATAGTGTTGCTTACAGCGTGAATGTTAAACTCTACAATCACTGTCTCTAGAAGAGATTTGATTGATAAACGACAGAGTTCAGGCTGACGATCAACGACCTCCCTGATCAAAGGCACATCAATAAGGAATTGATCCCTTTCTTCTTTATTCAATTGATTCCACTCAAGCTTACTGTCGATAATCTGTTCTATAGTGTATCCTTCTTTAACAAGATATGCGATCTGCACTTTGGAAATCTCATTTCCTGGATTCTGAATAATGTCCAGAATGGCAAATATAAGACTGGCAACCACACTGTCTCCCATTGGAGAAGGTCTGTCGACAGATATCCCCTCCTTTTGTAGAGAAGCAGCCAATGTGTCAAGATAATCATTCTTTCTGGCAATAACGGCAACATCCTTTAGGTCAACGCCATTATTTTTCAGGTCAATTATATAGCATGTGAGTTCACGTATATATTCACCAATATTTCTACCATTAAGAGACCATAAACGTAAAGAATCCTTTATAGAAGACGACTCTGATGCCCTTTTGTCCCAAGGTTTAAGTGTGATCAATTTTTCTTCCATTCCCATATTTTTGAATAATGGAAGGAAGAAATTGTTGGTGGCATTAACAATAGCAGGAACAGAACGACGCGAAATAGAAAGTGGCTCATCAACCTTACAAGTTCGAGTTTCTCCGATAGCATTGACCACCGCTTCCGTAAGGACAGAGTCGGAGCCACGAAATCCGTAGATAGCCTGTTTGGAATCACCCACCCAGAAGCTCTCAGTCATAAGATCAGATAATTTATCAAATATCTGTACTTGAAGCGGAGAACAATCCTGGTATTCGTCCACGAAAGCATACTTGTACATAGAAGCAATTTCTTTGCATGCCTCTTTGTATTTCTCATCAGTAAGCAATGTAAACATATGGCGATCCATATCTGAGAAGTCGAGGACATGATGAACTTTCTTATAGTTCTCGTAAGACTCCTTCCATCTTGATGCCATGTCAAATATTTTATTAATATATGACTTGACTAATTCAAATACCTCTTCAGATTTATACACATCTGAATATTTGTCAACAAATGATTGAGTGCAATCTAATGTTTTCTTGGTAGATTTACAGAGATCAATAAGTTTCAATAAGAAAGAATAGTTGTCGTGCGGGATCTTGCTTAAATCCTCCAACTTTTTCTTGTTGGTTTTGCTTGACGAACAAGGTTCAACCAATCTAGAAAGAATATCTGACACTTCATCCTCTGCCGGCATTGCAGCATGATATCCTACGATGCGGAATCGATCAGCCAATTTAATTGAGTATTCCTCACTTTCTGAAAGATCACCAATGTTAAAACTATTCATCATCGACACCACAGAGGAAAGATCATTTTTCCAATAATCATTATCCTTAAATCCGAAATGTTTCCCGAAATCAGAGAAGAAAGAAAGTTCTTCTTTAGTAGCAATATCAGCAAGAGACTGGTTGACAATAAAATCTTTATCCTCATCTGTCAACACAGAAAGGTCAGGATTAAGTCCGAGATAATACCAGTAGCGGTTGACTATGGAATTGCAGACTCCATCGATAGTACTGATCAAGGCCTGGTCAAGACGCTGAGCCATGGTAAAAAGTTCAGGGTGACCTTCCTTCGCCTTTTGATAAAGCTTTTCTTTAGCTCTTTCCTTTATCTCAGCAGCCGCAGCCTTTGTGAACGTCGTTATTATCAACTGCTCTGGAGTAGCTTTCCCTTCGATAATAAGCTGAGCCAATTTCTCTGTTAAAGAGTATGTCTTTCCGCTTCCAGCGCTTGCTCCTTTATATGTAATGTTTTGCATATTCTGTTGATTTAATGGTTAAAGAAAGGATAATTAGTGAATGAGTTTTTGTAAACAGTCCCAGTTTGCTTATCAGCGGAAAGAGGAACAAGGACAGATGAATCCGTAGCCCTTCCATAGATGCTGTCCCCGACTGTCAAGCCATCCGCCACTTCAATTTCTCCCTTACAAAGTTGATCGCATCTAAAACGGAACGAATTACGTATCTTCTCAAAAAGAGCAACTGAAGGATTAGAAACATCCTCATTCTTTTTGACTTGTACACTATAAGTAGACTCAAAATAATCAGTAGAATACAAAATGCCTCTAGGCATTAGGAAATATCCCTTTTTGCTGACATTAGACTTGTCCTTAGTTTTAAGCAATTCCGCATAGATAGCAAGCTGGATAGAGGCGTCATCTTCCAATCTGTTTACATAGAAATTGGAATTAGACCACTTAAAGTCGAATACTACGATGTCACCATTAGGAGCCAGAAGTGTCATATCCACATATCCTTTCAATGGAATATTTGATCTAGAGGAGTTGGTCATACCAACAGGAGTCTCTTCTATCTCATATTCACAACCTTTCACAACTAGAGAATTACACTTTATAATGTCAATAAGGTTCGATATACATCTCTTAAGTTCTCTGTTTAACTGCTGCAAAGAGAGTATGTTTTCTTTTTGCAAAAGAATAGCCCCTTTAGCTTGAACAGTATCCATAAAAATTCTGTCGTATGAACTTTTCAATATGTTTATAGCGGTAGCACTATCAGTACTTTCCGCACCATTGGAAGGCGAGAATATTGCTTGAATAACAGCATGAGCGACATTACCCATTGTACGATTTATATCCATCATAGAAGCGACTTGTCTTGAATGGAATCCAGTGAGAGTGTCAAGGACATAGTCAAGAGGATGCTGGATAATTGATTCAAGGGAAGACGCGCTCTCATGGCTAGGCCATCTAAACTTATCCGCATTCTTTACATTAATCACTCTGCCCTCACATCTATTGTCAACAATATCCACTTGCTTCGAATACTTTGAATCAACTTTAGGATGTGAAACTAATGACTTAAAATCATCTCCTAAGTGGCTTTCCAGCATAATCATAAATGGATGTTTCTCAAGCTTTTCACTTCCATTCTTGTCGCAAGTGACAAGAACCAGTTTCTCCTTAGTATGTGTAAGTGGATACTGCAAAAGTTGCAGGTTATAGGCTCTCTCGGCATCCTTGTCATATAAATTGATCTGTTTTGACAATTTCTCTCTTTCCCAATCAGACAAGAACGAGCAAGAAAGCTGTCTTTCGTGGCTGCCGTAAACATCACACCAGATTGTAGAGGACACTGGATCTACAATAGCTCCTTCATTTGATATAACTTCACGACACCCTACTTTTGCCTCATATTGCAAAAACTCTTCCGATTCATAGAGATTACTTATCCAGCCCTCTATCAATTCGTACTCAACCTCTGTTCTTGATTCCGTTTCGAGCAATAAAGACAGACTCTTTAAGATTGATTGTAAAGAGCTCAACTGAGACACCAACGGATTGTCAGACTCCTCCTGCATAATTATCACACGCTGTCCACACCATGAAGTAAGAGCCGTCACGAACTTTTTCACAGCAGAAACAGGAATAGAATGAGATTTGTTCACGTCGTCAATAGACAGCGATTCCCAATTGATATCAGGCAGAAATGTTTTCACAATATCCTCACGCATCTTTGCCGTTTCTTCAAGATGCTTCTTCCATTTATCATCATCCCAGACTTGCTGTTCCGCTGATCTAAACTTATACTCACCCTTGATATAACTATCAATAACCTTCTTACATGCTTCATTACTATATCCACCGTTGGAGACAATAGTGTCTGCCAAAACACCACTGCATCGCTTTCCGATGGGATTAATAGGAAGATTTAGCCATTCAAGAAAATGCTCCACATTAAGAGGCTTTTTAAGCATGCTTAGGCCAAGTACCGCCAACTGGAAAATTCTTGGATTAGCGTCAATATGGCTTGATCCTGAAACCGGATGCCCACTCAATCTCAAATAGTTATCATTCAACTTGTTGTCAGCATTTATCCAAAGATCAAACATATCATCGTCCAAAGTAGCAAGATACTGCATCGACTCTGTACGAGAAGGAAAGTGCCACACCTCTATATTCTTAAAATCAACTGGAGAAAATCTATTATCCAGCGACACTTTGCACCCAGTAAGAGTATTAAAAATTTCTTGAACCAAAGGAGGAAGAATCTCCCTTTCGAAAGGAATTATGATCTCGCTGCCTTCCAGAACATTTGGATGCTTCTTTAGTTCCGCTAAAACTTTATTACAATATTCACTTCGGCCTGGAATGCTGAAGTCATTCTCAACATAGGCTAAAAATTGTAGTCGGCTGCTAGGCTGTTCCAAATTAGCAGTCCAACCATAGAAAGCCAACTCATCCCTCCATTGTAAACATTTTTTAACTGTGGAAAGCGGAGCTATAGTATAGGAGTCAAAAAACACGCATTTATCCCCTTCCGCTTTAATATGCTTGGAAAATGCTGTATAATATCCCGCGAGACGCTCACTATAATCATAATGTTTCTGATACACTCCTAGTAAAGTGCCCAACAGATGTATTAGACCATCTGTATTCCTATATTCACAATCAAATGCAATTTCAGATGCATGATTTGAAAAATCAATGTAAAGATGCCCGCAGTATTCAGGGCTGTAGAAAATCTTCATATCAAATTCCTTTTTTAATCAAAACTGTTTGAAAGATAAATATTTTTCATGTAATCCAAAACATATTTGAAAAATATTAAGTTATGAGGGTGTATCAAAACTAAGAAAGTTGCGATATACTCTCTTTTTAACTCTTTGAGACTTGAATGGATATTTGAAAATCGAAAAAATCAAAAATTGACTTAAATATTCGATTCTCACGAGTTGAAAATTTCATAAAATAAAAAAATCGGTCTAAAACGGGT
>JAZUGF010000154.1:0-36319 GCA_045641065.1 Paludibacteraceae bacterium
TAACCACGGAAGACACGGAAATCACGGAGGAACGTAAAATTTCCGTAAAATGATTCATAAAATTTGAACACGTGTTTTATTAACCACGGAAGACACGGAAATCACGGTGAAACGTAAAATTTCCGTAAATTGTTCGTAAAATTTGAAAACGTGTTTTATAACCACGGAAGACACGGAAATCACGGAGGAACGTAAAATTTCCGTAAAATGATTCATAAAATTTGAACACGTGTTTTATTAACCACGGAAGACACGGAAATCACGGAGAAACGTAAAATTTCCGTAAATTGTTCGTAAAATTTGAAAACGTGTTTTATAACCACGGAAGACACGGAAATCACGGAGAAACGTAAAATTTCCGTAAATGATTCATAAAATTTGAAAACGTGTTTTATAACCACGGAAGTTCGCCCACGGTAGCCAATCGTCTGCGACGATCGTCAATCATGGGCTGATAGAGCAACCGTATCCACGGTTGTGATGGAGATCCGTAGAGACGTGCCATGCCCCGTCTTGCGTGTGTTGTTTTCGTTTTCGTCTTCGTTTTCGTTTTCGTTTTCGTTTTCGTCTTCGTTTTCGTTTTCGTTTTCGTCTTCGTCTTCGTCTTCGTTTTCGTTTTCGTCTTCGTCTTCGTCTTCGTCTTCGTCTTCGTCTTCGTCTTCGTTTTCGTTTTCGACAATTCATTTCCAATTGTTTTCATTATCTTTGTAGACGTACACTAATGATTAAAATATTGTGATTGATATTGTGTTAGATCGGTAATAATCACTAACTTTATAGCGGATAAAGAGTTAAGATAATGATTACAGGAGAAGTTAGAAATCGTATAGACCAGATATGGGACGCTTTTTGGACAGGTGGTATCGCCAATCCAATCGATGTGCTTGAGCAGATGACCTTTATGTTTTTCATAAAGATGATCGATGACATTCAGATTGAGAAGGAGGCTACAGCAAAGATGCTTGACATTCCGTTGGCAAGACCTATCTTCAAGGAGGGTATGTGGCACAATCCTGATATTCCTGCTTCTGATACGAGCAAGGACATTCCTTACGAAAAATTCCGTTGGCAAAATTTCAAGGATTATACTCCTGAACAACTGTTTTTCCACTTCCGTGAAAATATATTCCCATTCATAAAGACGCTTGACGGTGACAGTGAAACTGCGTTCTCTACTTTTATGAAGGACGCCACTTTCAAGATTCCGTCTGCCCACGTGCTTGGCAAGGTGATTGATGGTATCTCCAAACTTGATACTAACAACCGTGATATGATGGGTGACGTATATGAGTATGCTTTGTATAAGATGGCATCAAGCGGTACAAACGGACAGTTCCGCACTCCACGTCATATTATCCGTATGATGGTTGAACTTATGAAGCCGACTTTGAACGACACTATCTGTGACCCTGCTATGGGTTCTGCAGGTTTCATTGTTGAGGCTGCGAAATATATTGTGAACTCACATTCTTCTGAGATGTATGTCGCTGAGAACACTCGTCACTACAAGACTACGATGTTCAACGGATTCGATACCGACCAAACGATGTTGAGAATCGGAGCAATGAACTTGATGCTTCACGGCGTCGAAGAACCTCATATTGAATACCGAGATAGTTTGTCTACTGACAACAATGACGAGAACCTTTACGATTTGATTTTGGCTAATCCTCCGTTTGCCGGCAGTTTGGATGAAGGTATTGTGAATAAATCACTGCACGCAATCGCTCCGACAAAGAAGACGGAATTGCTTTTCATCTCACTTTTCATCCGCTCGTTGAAGATTGCGGGTAGATGTGCAAGCATTGTGCCTGACGGTGTGTTGTTCGGAAACAGCAAGGCACACAAATCAGTACGCAAGGAGTTGGTGGAGAACCAACGTCTACAAGCAGTCATTTCTATGCCAAGTGGCGTGTTCCAACCATATAGTGGTGTGTCGACGGCGGTGTTGATTTTCACTAAGACCAACCACGGAGGCACTGACAAAGTGTGGTTTTATGATATGAAGGCTGACGGCTTCACTCTTGACCAAAAGCGAACTGAGTGTAAGGAGAATGATATCCCCGACATCATTGCCAGATTCAATAAACTTGAAAAAGAGACCAGCAGAACTCGTAAAGACCAATCTTTTTTGGTTAGCATTGATGATATCCGAGCTAACGATTACGACCTAAGCATCAACAAGTACAAGGAGGTTGAGCGTGAGGTGGTAGTGTATGAAGAGCCATCTGTCATACTTGGACGCATTGAGGAGCGTGTGAACAATATCCAATCTGCTTTGGTGGAGTTTAGATCTAAATTCTTGTAGTATGAAGCACGATTGGGAATATAAGATGTATTGAGTCTATAAAGAATCAGTAGATGAAAGATTTAGTAAAAACTGACGATTGCGTCAACGACATAAAGAGCATTATTGAGCAAGGCAGACAGGCGGCTTATTCGTCGGTCAACCTTGTGATGATTCATACCTACTGGAATGTGGGTAGACGAATAGTTGAGGAGGAACAAAACGGTTCGGAACGAGCTGAGTATGGCAAGCAACTTTTGAAGAATCTTGCAAATCAACTGAAGCCCCTATATGGAGATTCTTTTAGCGAGCGCAATCTATTCTATTATCGTAAGTTTTACATTGATTTTCAAAATGTTGAGATTTTGAACGCATGCGTTCAAAATTTAAAATGGACCCATTTCCGCACATTGCTTCGTGTCTCTGATGAGGATGCCCGAATCTGGTATATGAAAGAGGCAAACGAACAGATGTGGAGTACTCGCACATTGGACAGAAATATATCAACTCAATATTATTACCGTCTTTTGCAATCTCCAAAGAAAGAGGCAGTCATTGCAGAGATGCAAGAAAAAACATCTCAATTTCAGCAAAACAAGTTTGAACTACTAAAAAGTCCGATTGTAGCGGAATTTTTGGGATACAAGACTGAAGACGCATATACGGAGAAAGAATTGGAGACGTCGATTCTATCGCATATCCGAGATTTCTTGATGGAGATAGGCAAAGGATTTGCTTTCGTTGCACGTCAACAGCATATCGTGACGGAAACGGAGGATTATTATATCGACCTTGTATTCTATAACATCGAATTGAGATGCTACGTGCTTGTGGACTTGAAGATGGGTAAGGTTACGCATCAGGACGTCGGGCAGATGGATATGTACGTCAGAATGTACGACGATTTGAAACGCAAGTCAGACGAAAATCCAACCATTGGCATTCTGCTTTGTTCTGAGACAAACGAAGATATCGCCCGTTATTCAGTGTTGCATGACAGCGACCAGCTTTTTATGGCTAAGTACTTGACTTATCTTCCTTCGGAAGAACAACTGCGTGCCGAGATAGAGAAACAAAAGGAAATTTTCTATCTTCAGCATCCTGAACTAAAACCAGAGTGATGTTAACTAAATCATTTAAGCCGATATTTTTTGAATATGAAGCACGATTGGGAATACGATAAAATGCTAAATGCTAAATGCTGAATTAATTCCTGCGTCACATGCGACGGGTTATCATTCCGTCGAATTGGACTAATGACTAGATAAATTTTGAATATGAAGCACGATTGGAAACAACATATCTTCTCAAATGTATTTGATTTACAGATGGGGAAAACACCAGACAGAAAGTCGCCTGAATTATTTGAAGGAGACAATGTTTGGGTTACTATAAGCGATTTGGATGGTGTGAACATTTCTTCCTCAAAAGAGCATATTTCCGATGAAGCAGCATCAAAGATAAAGATAGTTAAAAAAGGAACTGTCATAATGAGTTTTAAGCTATCCGTTGGAAAAGCTGCTATTGCATCAAAAGACCTCTATACCAATGAAGCCATTATGGCATTCAATGTAAATGATGGTTATGACATCAACAATAAGTTTTTGTATTACTATTTGTCAGGTTATAATTGGGAAGGTGGAAACAGAGCTGTAATGGGAGTCACTTTGAATAAAGCAACTATATCAAAGCAAATTATCTCTCTTCCCCCTCTCCCCACACAGCAATCTATAGTTTCCGAACTAGATTCGCTGTCAAAAATCATAGTAGACTGCAAGGAGACGCTTAAAGATTACGATGCGTTGGAACAGTCTATCTTCTATGATATGTTTGGCGACCCTGTCAAGAATGAGAAGGGTTGGGATGTGAAGAAGTTGGGAGATTGTTGTTCTGAATTAAAGTATGGGACAAGTCGTCCTGCTTGTGAAAATGGGCAATACAAATATTTGAGAATGGGCAATCTAACATTAGATGGTCATCTTGATTTGGCAGACTTGAAAACAATAGACATTCCAGACGACGAAATAGACAAGTGTATTGTCAAATATGGAGATATACTGTTCAATAGGACAAATAGTATGGAACTAATTGGCAAAACATGTATGTTTGATTTGGAAGAACCGATGGTTATTGCAGGATATATAATCAGAGTTAGATTGTTCGATACACTTAACCCACGATTCTTATCAATTATGTTCAATCTGCCTTCGTTGAAACTTTTACTTAAAAGTATGGCAAAGGGAGCAGTTAATCAAGCAAATATAAACTCAAAGGAATTAGCATCAATTAGAGTAATTCTTCCCCCTCTCCCTCTCCAGCAACAATTTGCCTCAAAGATAGAAGCAATCGAAAAGATGAAGTCGGAGACAAAGAAGGCGTTGCAAGAGGCAGAGACGTTGTTCAACGCAAGAATGGACTATTGGTTTAACTGATAAGTGACTATTATGAGAAATTTTGATTTCTTACAAGATATAACTGAGTTTAAGACTCTCTATGGACACTGCTTCACAGCCGAGGAAAAACAAGCGTATGACCCCGACTACTCGGCTATCGCAAGCCGTCGTGCGTTGGAATATCTTGTCAAGACCATATACGTTCGTAACGAATATGTCCGTGGTGAGAACTGGGATCTACACCAGATGATTAATGATGAGCAGTTCCAAAACTTTCTTGGTCATGGTTATGAAATCCGTGAACGACTAAAACTAATCAGAAAGGTTGGTAACAAGTCGGCTCACGAAGGTGGTGTACGCAAGAATGAGGCTTACCTTGCAGTGGAATATCTCTATTCCTTCGTCGGAATGGTGATGATACGATTCGGCAAGATTAAGGAGTTGCCTAAATTCAATCCGTCGCTGATTCCATTAAAACCAGAACCAGTCATTTCAGTCGCACCGTCTACAGATACCACACCGAAAACAGAAGAGATTAAGGATTTGCCAAAAATCCCTACTATCGCTGATGTGCCTGTGCCAGAGAGCAATTTGTCGGAAGAAGAGACACGTCGTCTATTCATAGATGTAATGCTCCAAGAGGCTGGTTGGCAAGTGCTTGAAGAGAAAGGTCTGGTGGCAGCATCCAAAGCTTGTATAGAAGTCAAAGTCGACGGAATGCCCACTCCATCTGGTACTGGATATTGTGATTATGTGCTATTCGGTGCTGATGGTAATCCACTTGCAGTTATCGAGGCAAAGAAGGCACTGACCGATTTGAATGTTGGCCATAATCAAGCAAAACTATATGCCGATTGCTTGGAGAAGAAATATGGTGTTCTCCCTATCATCTATGTTAGCAATGGATATCAGACACATATCATGGATGGTATCTATCCGTCACGTCAGGTGTATGGCTTCCATATTGCCGATGAACTCTCAACGCTTATAAAAAGGCGTGACAGAGGAATTATGAAAGACCTTCGTGTCAACGATAGTATAACTAACCGAGCATATCAAAAGCAAGCAGTAAAGGCGGTTTGTGAGCATTTCAATAATAAGCGACGCAAGGGATTGCTGGTGATGGCGACAGGTACTGGTAAAACCAGAGTCTCTATCTCGCTTGTTGATGTACTTACTCGCAACGCTTGGGCAAAGAATATTCTTTTCCTTGCCGACAGAACAGCATTGGTTGACCAAGCAAAGAAAAACTACTCCAAGTTGTTGCCGTCAATGTCATTCAGTGTTTTGTCTGACGCTAAAGGAAATATTGATAAGGATGCGAGAATTATGTTCTCCACTTATCAAACCATGATCAACTACATCGATGATGAAAGCAAAGAGTTCTCAATCGGACGCTTTGACTTAATCATTATTGATGAGGCTCACCGTTCAATCTTCGGACGCTACAAGAGCATCTTATCATACTTTGATTCACTCGTTGTCGGACTAACAGCCACACCTCGTGATGATATGGATAAGAGCACATACGAGATGTTTGAGATGGAAGGCGGACAACCGAATTTCGCATACGAGATGCAAGATGGAGAGAACGAAGGTTATCTCTGCCGACACAAGGCATTTGCGAAAGGCACAATCGTTATGCGAGAGGGTATCAAGTACGACGACCTGTCTGACGATGAAAAGGAGCAGATGGAATCCGTATGGTTGTACGAGGCAGAAAAGGAAGGTGCTGGTTATGTTGTCCCGACTCCAAGAAATATACAAAGCAACGAGATCTTCAATTACATCTTCAACATCAACACCATTGACTTGGTTATCCAAGATTTGATGGAAAATGGCCTTAAAATCAATGAAGGTGACACACTTGGTAAGACCATCATCTTTGCATACAACCATCAGCACGCAGACAAGATAGTTGAGCGATTCAACGTCCTTTATCCTGAGTTGGGCAAGGATGATTTCTGTCAGTTGATTGATAACTACGTTAAGTTTCCAAAGGCATTGATTGACAAATTTGAGTTGCGAGACACAATGCCACAGATTGCAGTGTCAGTGGATATGCTCGACGTGGGTGTGGATGTGCCAGACATTTTGAATCTTGTCTTCTTCAAACCGGTGAAAAGCAAGATCAAGTTCGTGCAGATGATTGGTAGAGGCACACGTTTGTCGGAGAATATCTATGGCGACGGAAAGGATAAAGACCTATTCTACATCTTTGACTGGTGTGGCAACTTTGATTTCTTCGGTAAGAATCCAAACGGAGTTGAGGCTGTATCAACCATTTCATTGACCGCACATATATTCCGTATGAAGTCGGAAATTGCTTGCTGGTTGCAGTCGGCAGATTACCAAACTAACGAGTTCACAAAGGCACTTCACGACAAGTGGAAAAACGAGTTGTTGGAGGATGTTCGTGGTTTGAGTGATTCCAGAATATGCGTAAGAGAGAACTGGCAGTACGTTGACAAATTCAGAAACCAAAAGTCTTGGGAAAGTCTGACATCAACCGACGTCTACGACCTGAAAACCTTCGTCGCACCGCTACTTATTGGAAGTCAGAACGATTTGGATGCAAAACGTTTTGACGCACAAATGATGTTGATCGAACTGTCAAAACTAGATGGCGTCACCAATGCCAGTTTGGCGAAAAAGCGAACTATTAACATCTGCCAGATTCTACACGACAAGAAAGCCAATTTGCCAGAGGTGATGGCAAAGATGGATACTATCAAGCAGGTACTGACTAATACATTCTGGGATAATTTGACAATTGAGAATCTTGAAAAGGTCAGAACCGACCTAAGAGATTTGATGCATATCTTCAAGAATGAAAAAGGTAAGATATTCTTTGTCAAGATCGGAGATGAGGTTGTAGACCAAGGTGAAACTGAGGTTGTGATTACGCCAATCACATACAAGCAAAGAGTCATTGACTATTTGGAAGAGCATCACGATTTGCCAGTGATTGAGAAAATCAAACACATCAAGCAACTGGATGCTGATGACATCAAACAGCTGGAGCAGATTCTATGGAATGAACTCGGTAGCAAGAATGAGTATGATGAGCAGACCAATAAGATGCTATGCGGAGACAATGTTGCCGTATTCATCCGCAGTGTGATTGGTATTGAAAAGCAAGAAGCATTGAAGATATTCTCAGACCTGCTGTCCAATATGAACCTCAATTCAATGCAAGAGGAATTCTTGAAGACGGTGCTCAACTACGTTTGTGCCAACGGTGATATTGAAGGTAAGAACCTAATGGAATCGCCATTCAAAGAATACTCACCACTGAAGTTGTTTGGAGACAAGTTGTCGGTGGTCGGTCAGTTCGTAAAGAAATTGCACGATGTGGTGAGAGCGTAAAAACTTCGTTCGGTATTGCCTTCCAGGCAAACACACGCAAGACGGTGGCATGCCCCGTCTCTACGGAATCGATGCATCGAAACCGTGGAACGGTTTTTCTAACAGGCCATGGTTGACAAACGTCGCAGACGATTGGCTACCGTGGCCGATTGTTCCGTGCTATCCGTGTTCTCCGTGGTTTAAAACAATTAAGACGGGGACATGCCCCGTCTCTACGTTAATCATTAATCATTAATCGATTTTATTCCTCTTCTCCGAATTTCAAGATCATGCTTGTGGCTCCAAGAGTGATGATGTCTCCCGACTCGATGATTCTAGCCTCCTTCTTGGCAAGGATGTCGTTGGAAACGAATGTGCCGACAAGGCTGTCGTTGTCTTTTACGTAGTGAGTGATTCTGCCGTTCTTCTCCTTCACGATCACTGTGCAGTGGATACGGTCCATACTCATGTCGGATGTCTGGATAGGACAGTTGATGTCAGTGCCTGGGCAACGTCTTCCAAACACGTTCTCTCCCTCCTGCAACGGAATCTCCTGACGGTGGCAGAACACGTTCTCGATCACTACGATTGTGCCGAATCTATCCGCGTCGGCTTCCTCGTTCTTCTTCTCAAGCGCGTCAGCAGCGATTGTCGACGGCTTTACACGGAATCTGACCTTGAACTTCTTTCCGCAGTCCTCACATGTCAAACCGATGATTGAGCCTGCCTCTATATTTTTCTCTTCAAATGAGACAAAGTTGTCACATTTAGGGCAACGTATCTTCTTCATGCTTTTACTTTCTTCAAAATGTCATTCCACAATGCTGAGATCTTTTCAAGCTCTCCGCTGAACTGTGGTGTGAATATTCCTGTACTGATTTTCTTTTCAATCTCTTCTCTTGTCCAAAAACGGCCCTCGTCGATTTCTACCGGATCGACGTTGAAATCACCGTCGTAGATGCAATAGTAATCGTTCACCATCTCACGCTCTCTCGTGCTCTGGTAGATATAGCGAAGGAAGAAGACGGGGGTGTACTCTGTGATTCCCAATTCCTCACGAGCCTCTCTGCGTAGTGCCACTTCGATCTCCTCTCCATAATCCACATGTCCGCCTACCGCTGTGTCCCACTTTCCTGGCTGAATATCCTTCGAAAGTGAACGTTTCTGCAAGTAAAGCTCACCTTTGCTGTTGAACACGTGTAGGTGTACGACAGGGTGGAGTAGCATTGTGCCTGAATGACATTCGCGTCGAGTCGCTTTTCCTACGACATTGCCGTTTTCGTCTATGATTGGGAACAATTCGTCTTGTGCCATTTTGTTTTACTTTTTATTTTGTTGCAAAAGTAACAATAATAATCTAACTTTGCTTAAAATTCTCGATATGATTATTCTAAACACGACATATGTTGTCAATGCAGACAAAGAAAACCTGTTCTTGGATTACCTTCGTAAAGAGATCGTAGCTGATTTCCGACGTGATGGTTTATTTACTGATTTGAAGCTTCGTATCGTCTACACAGATGATGAGGCTACAATGAATTATTGTCTGCAGGCAGAGTGTGACGATATGGATAAACTTGAGAACTGGATGATGATGAACTCGAAGCAGATGGCTTTGAATCTTCGTCAGAAATTCGGTACTTCAGTGTTGTCATTCGCCACAGTGCTGGAAGATGTAGAGATTTAAGATTATGAATCAACCTCAGAACAAGGTAGAAAAGATCATACTTGGAATCGACCCCGGTACGATGTATATGGGCTACGGCGTGATTAGCGTCGTCGGCACGAAAATGAAATATATCGACATGGGAATCCTCGACTTGAAGAAAGAGGGTGACACATACATGAAACTAAAGAAAGTTTACGACTTTACTACTGCATTGATTGATAAATTTTTACCTGATGAGTTTGCTATCGAAGCACAGTTTTTTGGTAAGAATGTTCAGAGTATGCTCAAACTTGGTCGTGCTCAGGGAGTGGCGATAGTCGCCGCAATGGAAAGAGATATTCCGATTGCCGAGTACGCTCCGTTGAAGGTAAAACAAGCCATCACAGGAAATGGTGCTGCTTCAAAGGAACAGGTGTGCGGAATGCTTCAAGTCCAATTGGGATTGACAAAAGATCAGCTTCCTGATCATCTCGACGCTACAGATGCTTTAGGTGTGGCGGTGTGCCACCACTGGCAGTCGAGAGCGATTGGTGGAGAGAAAAAGTTTAAAAGTTGGGATGATGTTGTCGCCCAAAGAACAAAAAAGAAATAGTAAAATGAATAAGACCCCAGTTTTTTATAACAACCTTGCTTTGCAAGTTTTCTTTTGGATTCTGGTTGCATTTCTTTTGCCGTTGAATTCAATTGATAGTCTTGTGCTGTTTCTGTTTATGGCATTGTCTTATTACGCGAACTTCTTCTCGACGAGGAAGTTTTTGAATGAGGACAAAGTCAAAAAGGTAACTTACTTGATCTGCAATTTGGTGTTGTCGACGCTTTTGTCGTTTTTAATATCGACGCTTTTCGATAATTATTCTTTCATTGAGCTATTTGGAATAATCTTCTTTGTAGGAGCATTTTCAGTGGCTGTTTCATACAAACGAATGCTTATCGAGAAGAATGTGGAGCATAATGAACATGAGCAGTATCAGACAGAGATTGAGTTGAAGCATCTTCGTTCACAGCTTCACCCACATTTCTTGTTCAATACGTTGAATAATATCTATGCTCTATGTGAGATAGATTCAAAAAGAGCGCAGCAGTCTGTACACTATTTATCACAGTTGCTACGTTATATCTTAAGTGGAGAGCGTTCTGCTGAGGGCGGACGTATGGTGGCTGTGCAGAAGGAGCATGATTTCATCAAGACTTATCTGCAGCTTATCTACTTGCGCATGCGTCCGAATGTACACGTGATCTACAATGCCGACATCACTGAATTCTCAGATGCACCGGTATTGACGCTGATATTCACGTCGCTAATTGAGAATGCGTTCAAGCATGGAGTGGCATCAGGTAAGGAGTGTGTGATTGAGTTTGGATTGGAGGCGAAGAGTCAGACTGAGATTCATTTCTTCACGTCGAACCCATATTTCCAGAATCACGAGAGCAACAATCCTGAGAGTGGAATCGGATTGGAGAATCTCCGTCGTCGACTTGAGATTGTCTACAAGGATGATTATAAATTAGATATCACAAACGATGGTCAGACGTTCCGCGTCGACTTGACTTTGAATTATACTAATAACAATTACTATTATAAAGTATGACACAGAAATTTAACTGCATAGCTATTGATGATGAGCCATTGGCTCTACAGCTTGTTGAGAGCTATATCAAGAGAACTCCATTTTTGAATCTTATCGGCACATATGGAAGTGCTGAGGAGGCGATGCCTACGATTCAGAATGAGAAGATTGATATTGCTTTCCTAGATATCCAGATGCCGGATTTCTCGGGTTTGCAGGTGTCGAAGATGCTTTCTTCTGATACAAAAGTTGTCTTTGTTACGGCTCATGATAGATTTGCTATCGAGGGTTACAAGGTAAACGCAGTGGGATATCTTTTGAAACCTATCTCTTATGATGAGTTTCTTGATGTCGCTATGAAGGTTCAGGGCATGATTCAGAAAGAGTCAACATCTGCAGCTCCTGTTGTCACAGCGTCGCAGCCAGAGCAGAAGACGATCCTTGTGAAGAGTGATTACAAGATGCTACAGATTCCAATCAAGGATATCCTTTATATTGAAGGCTTGAAAGACTATGTGAAGATCTATCTTGAGAACGAGAAGGATCCGATCGTGTCGCTTCTTTGCATGAAGAGCCTTGAAACAAAGTTGCCAGAGAATAAGTTCTGCCGTGTGCATAGGTCATTTATTGTGCAGACATCAAAGTGCAAGATCATAGAGAAGGGTAGAATAGTGATTGAGAATAACGCTATTCCTATTTCCGACAGCTATCGTGCGGCATTCTTCGAGAAGTTGCAGAATGTGGCAATTGAGGTTTGATATTCTGTAGCGGCGCCACATTGTGACGCCTCTACAAAAACAAAAAATAAGAAAGAAATGAAAAAGAAGAAGAATCGTCACGACGGAGTGACAGATGCGGTGAGGGCCATGAGAAAAGGTAACCGTGAGGCAGAGATGGAGTTGTTAGGACCAGGATTCCACAGTAAACATTCAATCCACAAGTCGGCTAACACTTACACAAGAAAAGAGAAGCACAAGAGTAAATTCAGCAATGAATCATCTTGTGCTTCTCTTTTTGTTTTGAAGAGTCGTAAGATTAAATGATCTATTTTATATGTCTTTTCCCGCTCACCCTTCGGGTTCGCGGAGGGGACGAGGGGTTAGGACGTCCCGCCCTTAACAATCCTCAATGGAAAAATCAAAATTAATATCTACGATTTGAGTGTGATTAAAAAAAGTTAAGAAACGGGATTAGGACGATATTTTTTTTAGTCATATGTTAAAAATTACAAAATGTTTAGTTTGCAGACAAACCTATTATAAACTGAAAGAAAAAATAGTCAGTTTGTTTTCAATTGTAAACTGTTTGTTGCGAAACACTGTTTTTTCGCTTAAAAAAAGAGTGTTGCTCGGCATGAAAGACGGCAAAATGAAAGAAAAATTCTTCTTTTTTTGCTTGCAAGACTAAAAATTCTTTATCATTTTTGTTGTTGAATATTATGCATATTTGTGCTTTTATGGCTTTTTTGAATAAAAATGGCCGGAAAAGTGATGTGATATAACTATAAAATGATTCAGAAAAGAGACATAATGATGGTGTGCGACGTTAAGGTGATTAAGTGTGCTGGGCAGCTAAGCTCGGTACAGTCGTCCGTATATTCGTCCGTCATTAAATCTCATAATATCATTTTTAGTAATAGATGAGACTATAGTAAATCACACAGTTGATTTGTTGTAGTCTTTTTTTTGTGTTGAATAAAAAAATAAATAATAAACAATAAAAACAATGGGTTCAAGTGAAATCTTTGTAGTTGTGATGATAACAGCTATGGTAATGGTGATTGCTGCCGTTGTCATTGGTATGTTGTTGGCACCAAAGAGTACAAATGCACAGAAGGGAGAGCCATATGAGTGTGGTATTCCGACCCGAGGCACATCATGGTTGCAGTTCAAACCAGGTTACTACCTATTTGCACTGTTGTTCCTTATGTTTGATGTGGAGACAGTATTGTTGTTCCCATGGGCAACAATCACTAAGACTCTCGGACCGAACGGAATCTTCGCCATTTTGTTCTTCTTGTTGATTCTTGTGCTAGGTTTGGCTTATGCTTGGAAGAAAGGAGCGTTGGAATGGAAGTAAAAGACATTAAGATCAAGTCGATGAAGACTGAGGACTTCAGAGACAATGAGTCGCTCCAGAAGTATATTGACGAACTAGAGAAGGGTGGCGTAGGTATCATGTGCGCACCTTTGGATAAAGTAATCAACTGGGGTCGTTCATACTCTGTATGGCCTTTGACATTTGCTACATCATGCTGTGGTATCGAGTTTATGTGTGTGGCTGCAGCCCGTCACGACTTCGCTCGTTTCGGATTTGAGGTTACTCGTAACTCACCTCGTCAGGCTGATGTGATTTTCGTTTCTGGTACTATCACAAAGAAGATGGCTCCTGTATTGCGTCGTCTTTACGATGAAATGTCAGAGCCTAAATATGTGATCGCTGTCGGCGGTTGCACAGTTTCAGGTGGACCTTTCAAGAGCTCGTACCACGTGGTAGAAGGTGTGGATAAGATTATCCCTGTCGACGTTTATGTTCCAGGTTGTCCTCCACGTCCAGAAGCAATGCTATATGCAATGATGCAGTTGCAGAGAAAGATTCGTGTAGAGTCTATCTTCAAGATGAACAAGCGTCAGAGACCAGAGACAGGTTCTATTATCTTGTCTAAGTATAATCCTGATGGAACTCTTGTTACAGAGTCAGCACCTGTATCAGAAACAAAACAAACAGAAGAAGGAGGAGCAGAATAATGGAGAATACATTAAAATTGATTCAGTCTGCCTCGTCTTCTTGCACTAAGGTTGAGGCTGTAGACACAATGATCAGCGTCGACAAGAACGATTTGCATAAGGTTTGTGAGACTCTTTACAAAGATGGTTGGGATTACCTAATCAACCTTACTGCAGTTGATAATGTTGAGAACTTTGAGGTTGTTTACCACATCTCTAAGTCGGCTGACATGGAGAAGTTCTTGGTGCTAAAGACAATGACTACAGATGTTGAGAATCCAATCATCGAGACTGTTTCTGACATCTGGAAGAGTGCCAACCTATATGAGCGTGAGGCTTACGATTTCTTGGGTGTTCGTTTCTTGAACCATCCTGATATGCGTAGACTTTTCTTGCGTCCTGATTGGGTAGGCTATCCATTGAGAAAGAATTACGACAACACTCCAAACGAGGGTATCCCTTCAAAGGTTCACGATATGGACGCTTGTGAGGATGTACCTTCAATCACTCTTGACAGACATGGAGAGGTTGTTGAGAAGCATACACAGCTATTCGGAAAGAACGAGTACGTTGTTAACTTCGGTCCTCAGCACCCGTCAACACACGGAGTTTTGCATTTGAGAGTTTCCCTTGACGGTGAGACAATCAAGAAGATCGATCCTAACTTCGGTTATATCCACCGAGGAATAGAGAAGATGATGGAGAGCATGACTTATCCACAGATGCTATTCCTTACTGAGCGTTTCGACTACCTATGTGGTAGCATGAACCGTCACGCTCTATGTATGTGTGTGGAGAAGGCAATGGGACTTGAGATTCCAAAGAGAGCTCAGTACATCCGTACAATCTTCGACGAGTTGAACCGTATCGCCAGCCACTTGTTGGGTTGGGCATGTATGTGTAATGATATGGGTTCAATCACAGCCTTCATCTACGGTATGCGTGATCGTGAAAAGATCATGGATATCTTCCAGGAGACTGCAGGTGGACGTTTGATGGTCAACTACTACGTGATCGGTGGTGTTGCACAGGATATCCATCCAAACTTCGTCAACAGAGTTAAGGAGTTCGTTCCATACTTGAGAAAGATGATCAAGGAGTACCACACATTGTTCACTGGCAACCCAATCGCACGTGGACGAATGATCAACTGCGGATTGCTTAAGAAGGAAGACGCTGTTGCTCTAGGAATGAGTGGTCCTAACGGACGTGCATCTGGATGGCATTGTGATGTCAGAAAGATCGCTCCATACGCAGCTTATTCAGAGGTTGATTTCAAGGAGATTCTTCACGACGGTGGTGATACAATCGATCGCTATATGATCCGTTTGGAGGAGATCGAGGAGTCGCTTAAGATCATTGAGCAGCTTATCGACAGAATCCCTGAGGGTGATTTCCGTGCTAAGGTACCTGCAATCATCAAGGTTCCAGCTGGAGAGTACTATCAGAGAGTAGAGAACGCTCGTGGTGATTTCGGAGTTTACTTGAAGAGTACTGGTGACAAGTCTCCATACAGAATCCACTTCCGTTCACCAAGTATGGTTGCGGTATCTGGTTTGGATCCAATCTGTAAGGATACAAAGATTGCGGATTTGATCATGATCGGAGGTTCTCTTGACTACGTCATCCCTTGTATTGATAGATAATAATCACAGATATTCTTAAAATTATGTTAGAAGTAGGAGGAATATTAAGCTGGATTCACGAAGCGTTGTCTTCTGCATGTCCAGAGTGGCTTACTCTTCTTATAGAGTATGTCCTTATAGGCGTAGGTTTCCTTGCACTATATGCATTGATCGCGCTTATCTTGATTCTATTGGAAAGAAAGGTTTGTGCTTATTATCAGTGTCGTCTTGGACCGACAAGAGCAGGTTTCTGGGGATTGCTTCAGCCATTCGCAGATATGCTTAAGATCCTTTTGAAGGAGATCATTCCGTTGTTGAAGAATGATAAACTTCTGTTCTTCACAGCGTTGTTCCTAGTGATCATCGGTTCACTTTGTACATTCGGAGCTCTTGAGTTCAGCAAAGATTTGATCGGCGTCGACTTCAATGTCGGTGTGTTCTATATCCTTGCAATCTCATCTCTTGGAGTTGTAGGTATTTTGTTGGCAGGTTGGTCTTCCAACAATAAGTATACAATGATTGGTGCAATGCGTGCTGGTGCGCAGCTTGTCAGCTACGAGCTTTCAGCAGGTTTGTCATTGCTTACTATGGTTATCCTTGGTGGTACAATGCAGTTGTCTGGTTTGATCGAGGCACAGGAGTCAGCTTGGTTCTTGTTCCAGTCACCATTCGCAATTGTTGCTATGATCATCTACTTGATCGCAGGACACGCCGAGACTAACCGTGGACCATTCGACCTTCCAGAGGCAGAGTCAGAGCTAACAGCTGGTTACCATATTGAGTACTCAGGTATCACATTCGGTTTGTTCTACGTTGGTGAGTATGTCAACATGTTCACTATCGCAGGAATCGGAACAATGGTATTCTTGGGAGGATGGCAGCCATTGCATATCAATGCAGAGTGGGCAGCAGGCTTCAACGGTGTTATGGATATGATTCCAACATGGTTGTGGTTCTTCGCAAAGGCATTCAGCTTGGTAATGTTGAGCTTGTGGGTTAGATGGTCATTCCCACGTTTGAGAATCGATCAGTTGCTACACTTGGAGTGGAAGATATTGATGCCAATCAGCTTGGTCAATATGCTTTTGATGGCTTTGTGGGTAGCATATATTTAAAACAAGTTTTATATAGAAGGTCATGATTAAATATATAAAGGATCTGTTCTCTGGAATGTATGCATTGATGCAGGGTATGTACATCACAAACCTCAACTTCTGGAGACCAAAATCTACAGAGCAGTATCCTGAGGATCGCCAGACTGCACGTCAGTTTGAGAGATTCCGTGGAGAGCTTGTATTTGACATAAATGACAACAACGAGCATAAATGTATCGCTTGTGGTCTATGTGCAAGAAACTGTCCAAACCAGTCTTTGGAGGTGATCACAAAGAGCATCACAACAGAGGATGGAAAGACAAAGAAGGTGCTTGACAAGTTTATGTACGACTTGGGAAGCTGCACATTCTGCTCACTATGTACACAGTCGTGTGCACAGAAGGCAATCGTTTGGACAAACAATTTTGAGCACGCAGTGTTTAACCGTTCAGCATTGGTAAAGCAGTTGAACCCAGAGGGTAGCAAGGCAATCGAGAGAAAGCCAGCAGTTGCAGCACCAAAGGCAGCACCTGCAGCTGGACAAAATGAAAATCAACAGTAATATGGCAGAATTTTTGACATCTATTGATTTCGCAGAGCTATTTACTGCTAACAATATAGTATTTTGTATACTATCAGCAGTAATCCTTGTCTGTGGATTCATGTCTGTAGCGTCGACAAAGATTCTTCGTGCCGCTACTTATTTGTTCTTTACTCTGTTCGCAGTTGCAGGACTTTACTTGACTCTAAGCTATGAGTTTATCGCAGCTGTACAGTTGTCTGTATACGCAGGAGGTATTCTTGTGTTGTTGATCTTTGCCATCATGTTGGTTAAGAATCTTGGTACAGACACAGAGGAGACATCGTTTGTGAACAAGGCAATCGCCGGTGTTGCTGCTTTGGCTGGAACAGTGTTCACATTCATCGCAATGAGCAAGTCGACTTTCATTCCTGATTCAGAGGCTGACGACGCTTCTGCTATGGTAGATATGAAGTTGATCGGTGAGACTCTAATGGGAACTGACAAGTATCAGTACTTGTTGGCATTCGAAGGAGTCAGCATCTTGCTTTTGGCATGTATCGTAGGTTCAATTGTTGTTGCAACTAAATCAAAGGAGGAGGAATAAGATGATACCAGTAGAAGCATATTTGGTAGTCAGCACACTTCTTTTCTTTATCGGTGTGTATGGCTTTTTGGTAAGAAAGAATCTTATCGGAATTTTGATGGCAATTGAACTTATTCTTAACGCGGTTAACATCAACTTCGTTGTGTTCAACAGATTCCTATATCCTGATCGTCTTGAGGGATATGTGTACAGCTTGTTCGTGATAGTTGTTGCTGCTGCTGAGACTGCAATTGCGATCTCAATCATTATCAATGTCTACAGAAAGTTGAAGAACGTTCGCGTAGATAGTATCAACGAATTAAAGAACTAATCATATATGGAAGCGTTTTCAAGTATATCACATTTGATTTTGGCGTTGCCATTTATGATGTTCCTATTCTTAGGACTATGTGGCAACAAACTATTCAAGTCTAATCCAGACGTTGCAGGATGGGTTGGTACAGCAGGTTTGTCAGTCGTAGCTATCGTCTCTTATTATATATCTCTTAACTATTTCTTTGGTGGAGAGGAGACTTACAAGCAGCAGTTCATCCTATTCAACTATGATTGGTTGAAGATGACTGAGAACTTGGTTATCTCAATCGGCTTCATGCTAGATCCTATCTCAGCAATGATGTTGGTTGTTATCTCAACTGTATCACTTATGGTCCACATCTACTCATTGGGCTATATGAAGGGTGAGGAAGGATTTCAGCGTTACTACGCAGTTCTTTCATTGTTTACATTCGCAATGATGGGATTGGTTGTAGCAACTAACATTTTCCAGATGTATATCTTCTGGGAGCTTGTGGGAGTTTCTTCATTCTTGTTGATCAGTTTCTATTTCATCAAACCATCTGCAGTAGCAGCTGCAAAGAAGGCATTTATCGTAACTCGTTTTGCTGATATGTTCTTCTTGATTGGAATCTTGATCTTGTCTTTCTACACAGACACATTCGACTTCTTGAAGTTGACAGCAGTAGCAGACGGTCACGCTACTTTGGTTAATAACACAATGTGTGGAATTACATTTATGGGCATGTCGGTTTCTTCAATCGCATTGTTCTTGATCTTCTTAGGAGGTGCTGGTAAGTCAGCAATGTTCCCATTCCACATTTGGTTGCCAGATGCAATGGAAGGTCCAACTCCAGCATCTGCACTTATCCACGCAGCAACAATGGTCGTTGCTGGTGTATTCTTGGTAGCAAGAATGTTCCCAGTTTACTTCTTTGAGGCTCACGATGTTTTGACTATCATCGGTTATATCGGAGCATTCACATCATTGTTCGCTGCAATTATCGCATGTACTCAGACAGATATCAAGCGTGTGCTTGCATTCTCTACAATCTCTCAGATTGCTTACATGTTCGTTGCTCTTTCAGTTTCAGGTTACGAGAGTCACCATGAGGCATGTTTGGGATACACAGCATCAATGTGGCACTTGTTCACACACGCCATGTTTAAGGCATGTTTGTTCATGGGTTCAGGTTGTATCATCTTAGCAGTTCACCACTGCAATGAGATGTCAGCTATGGGTAACCTTCGTAAGTTTATGCCAATCACACACATCACATTCTTGATCTCATGTTTGGCAATCGCAGGTATCCCTCCATTCTCAGGATTCTACTCTAAGGATGAGATTTTGGTAGCTGCATTCCACAATGATCCAGTATTGTATGCATGTCAGGCATTTGTTGCAGGTCTTACAGCGTTCTACATGTTCCGTTTGTATTTCCGCATCTTCTGGTACGCAGAGAATCCTGCTCACGAGCACCACACTCCACATGAGGCACCAATGAATATGACACTTCCTTTGATTGTCCTTTCAATATTCACTTGCTTCACTTGGTTGGATAAGGTATTCCCATTCTTCCCTGCAAAGATCACTGCAGACAGAGTAGGTTACGAGCTAGAGACTAATTGGACAATTGCAATCGCAAGTATTGTTGTCGCTCTTATCGGTATCGCAATCGCTACATACTTGTATAAGGACAAGAATGACAAGGCAGACAAGTTCGTTGGATCATGCAAGGCAATGGAGTGCTTCTTCATCTCAGCAAGCCACAGATTCTATATCGATGAGATCTACTTGTTCATTACACGTAAGATCATCTTCGGTGGTATCTGTACTGCAATTGCTTGGTTTGATCGTCACATCATCGATGGATTCATGGATCTATTAGCATGGATTGCTCGTGAGTTGTCTTACGATATTCGTGATGTTCAGAGTGGAAATCTACAGCAGTATGCTTGGAGCTTCTTGATGGGCGTTCTTGCAATCGCGTTGTTTGCAATTTATTATTAACGGAGTATTAATAAAGTAAGTAATATACTATGAATATATTATCAGCTTTTGTAGTCGTCTTGCTTGTAATGCTGGTTGTAGTGTTCTTGATCCCAGGAGAAAAGAAGAACGCAATCAGATGGACAATGGCAGCCGGAGGTTTTGTACTTCTTGGCATGGCGATCTACTTGGTAAAAGATTTTCTTGCATGGCGTGAGATTGACAAGGTATCGCAGTTTTACAATGCAGGTTTGGAGCCTATCACATGGTATGAGGGTGTGATCAACATCACATACGCAGTAGGAGTAGACGGAGTATCGGTTGCGATGATCATGTTGTCGGCAATCGTGGTAATCACTGGAGTTTTCGCATCATTTGCGGTTGAGGATAAAGCTAAGGAGTATTTCTTGTGGTTTATCATGCTTTCAATCGGAGTGTTCGGATTCTTTATCTCGATCGACTTGTTCACAATGTTCTTGTTCTACGAGGTTGCCTTGATTCCAATGTATCTTTTGATTGGTGTTTGGGGAAGTGGAAACAAGGAGTACGCTGCAATGAAGCTTACATTGATGCTAATGGGAGGTTCGGCATTCTTGATGGTCGGTATCTTCGGTATCTACTACTTCTCTTCAGTCGACGGTGATCTAACATTCAATCTTGTAAAGATCGCTGAGAATGCTGCAATGCCAGTTGAGTGGCAGAGAATTTTCTTCCCACTTACATTTGTAGGATTCGGAGTTCTTGGTGCAATGTTCCCATTCCACACATGGTCTCCTGACGGTCACGCATCAGCTCCAACAGCTGTATCAATGCTTCACGCAGGAGTATTGATGAAGCTAGGAGGTTACGGATGTTTCCGTGTTGCTATGACATTGATGCCAGAGGCTTGCAAGGAGCAGGCATGGATCTTCATCGTGTTGACTGGTATCTCAGTTGTATACGGAGCATTCTCAGCTTGTGTACAGAACGACTTGAAGTACATCAATGCATACTCATCAGTAAGCCACTGTGGTTTGGTACTATTCGCACTATTGATGATGAACCAGACAGCAATGACAGGTGCAATCATGCAGATGCTTTCACACGGTTTGATGACAGCATTGTTCTTTGCTCTAATCGGTATGATCTACGGACAGACACATACTCGTGACATCCGTTATCTTGGAGGTTTGATGCAGGTAATGCCATTCTTGTGTGTATGTTATGTAATTGCAGGTATGGCTTCTCTAGGTCTTCCAGGTTTGTCAGGATTCGTTGCTGAGATGACAATCTTCGTAGGATCATTCGAGCATGAGGATTTGTTCCACAGATTGTTCGTAATCGGTGGTTGTACATCAATCGTAATCACAGCTGTATACATTCTTCGTGTAGTTGGTAAGATTTTGTTCGGACCACTTTACAAGATTGAGAATAAAGATGGTAAGTTCTATTATCTATCTGAGCACCACGGTGAGGTACATCACTACCCACTACGTGACGCTATCTGGTATGAGAAGATTGCAACAATTGGTTTGATTGTCTCAATTGCTATCATTGGTATGTATCCTCTATGGATTTCAGATATGATCAGTTCAAGTTTGGCATCAATTGCAGAATTGCTTAAATAATAAAAATTTACAACTATGAATCTAGATTATAGTCAGTTTTTATCAATGAGCCACGAGGTTTCACTCGTTGCGGTATTGATTATCCTTTTGCTTGCTGATCTAGTGATGGGCAAGAACAAACAGGCATTTCAATACTTGGCTATTGCTGCTTTCGCATTGCATACTGTAGCTGGTTTCTATTGCTACTCTGATATGGCTGGTGACGCATTCGCTGGAATGTATGTTTCAGGTGCTGCACAGACATTCGTTAAGAATATTCTAAACATCGGTACATTGCTAGTGTTCTTCTTCTCATATGAGTGGAACAACAACGAGAACAAGAGTGGAGTAGGAGAGTTTTACTTCTTGACTCTATCAACTCTTGTTGGTATGTACTTCATGGTTTCGGCTGGAGATTTCTTGTTCTTCTATATCGGACTTGAGACAGCTTCAATTCCAATGGCTGCTTTGGTTGCGATGAACAAGAAGGGTATCGAAGGTGCAGAGGCTGCTGCAAAGTACATCTTGACAGCTTCGTTCTCATCTGGCGTAATGCTATTCGGTATCTCTTTGATCTACGGTACTTGCGGATCTCTATACTTTGATGAGGTTCAGGAGGCATTTACTGAAATCACTCCATTGCAGATTCTTGCTTTGATTTGCTTCATCGCAGGTGTTGGTTTCAAGATTTCTCTTGTACCATTCCACTTCTGGACTGCTGATACATATCAGGGAGCACCAACAGGAATTACAGCTTATTTGTCTGTAGTATCTAAGGGAGCTGCAGTTTTCGCTTTCATGTGCATCCTTTACAAGGCATTCATGAACGAGCCTGAAGTATGGCAGAACATTCTATGGTGGTTGATCGTAATCACAATCACTATCGGTAACTTGTTCGCTATCCGTCAGAAGAATTTGAAGCGTTTCTTGGCATTCTCTTCAATCTCACAGGCTGGTTACATCATGTTGGGTGTATATGCTTCATCACAGATTGGTATGTCAAGTGCAATCTACTACATCTTGATCTATACTTTCACTAACCTTGCAGCATTTGGTATCATTTCTGCAATTGAGAATAAGACAGGAAAGGTAGGAATGGATGATTACAACGCACTTTACACAACAAACCCTAAGCTTGCTTTTGCAATGACACTTGCTATGTTCTCTCTTGGTGGTATTCCTCCATTTGCAGGATTCTTCAGTAAGTTCTTCATCTTCGCATCTGTAGCTGAGTCTAAGGTGTTTGGTGATTATGTGTTGGTGTTCTTGGCATTGCTTAACACTATCATTTCACTTTACTACTACTTGCTAGTTGTAAAGGCTATGTTCATCAATAACAGCGAATCTCCAATTGAGACAATCAAGATAGATAATATGTCTCGTATTGCTCTATTGGTTTGTGTTATCGCAATCCTTGTGATTGGATTCATCAGCCCAATCTACATGAACATTCATGAGATTAGCTTCGGTTTTGCCGACTAATTGGAAATAATTATTATTCAGTGACACTTGTGTAAAAAGCAAGTGTCACTTTTTATATCTATTAAGGTGAAAAAGTTAAAAAACGTACTCGGATTTGTAGTTCCTCTACTTCTAAGCATCGCTCTTCTTTATTACATATATTCTGAAGAGAATTTGGACGAGCAGATTGCCTATATAAAGAGCTCGAATTTTTTCTGGCTGTTTTTGCCTGTACTAGTCGCATTGATCAGCAATCTTTTCAGAGCTTTACGATGGAAGATGCTAATTAAAGCATCTGGTTTGGAAGTCTCTCTGACAAATTCATTTTTGGCAGTGTTAGTTGGCTATTTTGCTAATTTCATACTTCCACGTGCTGGAGAGGTTGCAAGATGTGGAGTGCTTAAAAAATATTCAGGATTGTCGTTTACGACGGTTCTTGGGACAGTAGTGACAGAGAGAATTTTCGATGTGATAATGACTGCTATTATCATGATGCTTGCATTCGTATTGGAGTTTGGAATGCTATCTTCATTAGTTGAAGACGCGGACCTCCCGTCGAAAATATTATCTATCATAATAAATCCATTCGTCATTGTCATATTATTGATAATGGCAGTTGTACTTATTTTGTTTTTCAAACTTAGAAACCAAAGCAAGTTATACGCTAAAGGGCGTGAAAGTCTTCGAAAGTTCAAGATTGGAATGATGTCTGCAAAGGATGTAGATAATAAATTTATGTTCGGATTATACACGGTTTTAATTTTCGCATGCTATTATCTTATGCTTCATTTCAGTTTCTGGGCATTTGATTTTACAAAAGACATCACTTTTTCACAAGGTTTAGTGATTTACGTGATGGGAGCTTTAGGTATTATTGCACCGGTACAAGGAGGAATTGGAGCCTGGCATTTTATGACAATTCAAGCATTGGTATTCTATCTTGGCGACGGAATTGCCTCTGAAGCAAAAGCGTTTGCTTTATCTGTTCATTCAGTTCAGACAATTTTGGTATACATCGGATGTGGATTGATAGCATATATGTTGCTTCCATTATTGAATAAAAAGAATTGATAAATACACAGAAGACCCCAAAAATTGACTTATTATACTTAGAGGAGACGCGAATTTTCACGTCTCTTTTTTATTTTTTTGTAGTTAAACGTATAATTTTAGGTAGACAAATAATCTTTGTGACAAAAAAAAGGCATAATTTTTTATAATCAAACTTAAATTTTCTATTTTTGCATTGTTTGGTGGATAGTGTAGAAGAATTTATGGACTACTACAAAAGGACACCGTTTAATTATTTATTGAACGTAGACACAATTTTTTATATGAAAAGATTTTTACAAATACTTGAAAGATTCGTTCCAGAGATTGGAATCGGATTTGGAAAATATCTTTTTGCATTCTGCATTCTGATAAGTGTGCAGATGAGCACTTTTGCACAGGGATATACCTATTTGGACGTTAAACCTGCTAATCCAGTAAAACAAGGTGTGGTTCACGTCAAACCTGGAACAGAAGTTACTATTTCAGTTTCTGGACAGACAATTCCTGGTATGCCAGTGACATGGATGTATAGAACTGAGAGAAAACCTGATGTAGGAGACAACAAACAAACTCTTGTTGGCGAAACAGGTACTTCTATAACATATAATGTAACTCGTGATATAGAATTCCAGGCTACTTATCAATCGGTTTTTGGACAAGTCACAGATCGAGTCCTAATCTCATGTGCAGAGTTGGTATTGTCGGTAGGAAATACAAATGAAGCGTGTCCCGAGAAAGCAGTTGAATTTGCTATTGTTGGAGGTCAGTTGTCCGACAATGGTAAGTTTGAAAAGAAAGAAAATGGACCAGCTTGGCAGATGAAAAGACAGTTCTCTGTAGAAAAAGATAAATTTAAAGGTGATACTATCGTTACACGAAACGAGTCGGGAACATCTAATTTCTCTGTTCGTGCTAGTTTGGAATATTCATATTTTAATGCTGAGAAAGGAAATGTCAATTTTGACGCAATAGATATCACTATTCGTACTGATTGTAAGGCAGAATGTTTGACAACTTCTACAGGTGATTACTATGTAGGTACAGATTTTGACCCAAATAGAACAGGAGCATCTGTTATTCCACAAGATATTGTCAGTCATTTTGGTGATTACAATATTGATTTGTTAGAAGGTGATTTGAAAGCCGGTGATTATTGGCTTGGAACTGATGTAGAAGGATTCTTTGGTCAGGTCCCATACAATGATATGGTCGCTGGAGTAGGCGGAAAGAACAACTACTTGTTCTGTCAGAATCCAAATCAGAGAATTTGTGAGTTGAAATTTTCTCCAGTTTCTGAGTTTGTCGGAAAGACATATAAATACAAGATGCGTTTGTATCTTCAGAAAGAAAGGGGTTGTAACATAGATCCAAACGCTAAGTTCAAGGCACGTACTGGTCAGGGAAAGGTTACTACCGATCATTTGTATGGCTCGTCATACAACAATAATGATGGTTCTTTGATCAGAACCGCAGAAGGATATGAAGAGGGAGATATGACATTGGCATTTGCTCAATTGATTAATCAGGAAGATGTTCAAGATTATGATATGATCAAGGTTGAAATTGTCTTTGATGGTCAATTCCCGCTTGATGAAAAATATGATCCGATTCGAAACGAGTGGAATGGTTTGAAAGCGTTCTCTTTCATGCCCGAGTTCGCTCAGATGAGTTGTTGGAAGATCGCTCTAGACTATATCTCTGCCGAGATTGAAAATGTATGTTTGTCACCTCAAATTTTGTGTGCTGGAGCATATACTACAGCTCATGCTGCCGGTTTCCCAGAAAACTCAGATTTCCGATGGTATAAGAAAGTTGGAGGAAAACTTGTTGATGTGACTTCTGAGGTTAAGCACCCTAACGGTAATCCTTCAGATGCATACATTAAAGCTGAGGTGGGCAAGGTTGAATACCAGTTGCAGGTTGAAATCACTGGTATAGGAAAGAGAACTCATGATTTTGTTGTAACTGGTAACGATTGTGAGATTGTTAATCCAACAGAAATCAATGGAGGCACATTCTGTATGCCTAGTTCTTCATCATTCTCTCAGACATATGCTCCAAATATTGTTGATTACACATCAACTGTGACTTATTCTTGGGAAATGTATAAGCCTAATGGCGACTTATGGTATGATTCAAAATCAAAATCTGATACACATTTCGCTGTATATACATCAAAAGAATTTAGAGATTCTAGCAGCCCATATTATTGTGATTCAAAAAATGATTCATTAGTTATAACAATGGATCCTGATGATGCCGCTACTATTGAAGAAGGTGACTATAAATTGGTTTTGAAAGCCTATAATGATGGTGCAGAACAATCATCATTGGAAAAAACAATTCATATATACCGTAACCCAGATATCACTTTGAAACTTTTAGGTGATAAATTTGTAGGTGTCGAATCAGAGTCAGATAAGAAGATCTGTCCATCCGATAAGAGAAGAGAGATTATTGCATACGCAGAAAATGCATTCACATCATCTATGATGGGTCAGTACACATATGTGTGGAATTCAATACCTGGTTCTGCTGGTGTATTCACTCCACTTGCTACAGATCCAAGCAAGGCAACTGTTAATTTGAGTGCCATCCCTGGAATATGTGATGGAGATGTCGACAATGTTGAGTTCACAGTAAATGTGTATATTGATGGATGTTCCGATGATGACAACAACAAATATGATCTAGAAGCACTTGGTGAAATCAGTATCAACTGTAACTCTTTGATCGGAGTAGACGACACATTCTATTTGCCTTCTAAGAAAGAGGAAATGCAAATTAGAATTCCGATTCCAAAATTTGAGTCAGGATGTGATACAGATCCTAAGATTATAATTGAATTTAAGTCAAATAGACCTGAAATTGATGCTGTTTTAGGAACTAAGAAAGTCGAGGTTTATAAGTCTGAGATAGCTTCTACTACAAGTCTTGATGTGACACTTCCTTGGGGAGAGTATGATTTCCACTATACAGTTGTAGATGGTTGTGGAAGAACTAAAGATTGTCACGTTCCAATCAATATTGTTAAGGGTGGACCAGACATCCCATGTGATCAAATCATTGATATTGATACTCAAAAAGGTCAATATAATGAGGCTGAAGGTACTAAATGTACTGTTAAATTCAATGATCTAAATTTGACAAAACCTGTATTGCCTGACTTGAATGATGAGTTTGAAACTCTAATTGCAGGAGTGTATGAAGGACGTATCAATTTCGAGTCACAGCAGAATAAGAATGCTTTGATGTCAAGTGCAGAAGACCGTGCTAAGTTTGACAAGACTATAGCATTGGAAGATGATTATGGTGTTAATTATACTTATATTCTTTGGTCTTTCACGAACAATGCAGGCAAAACTAAATACTGTGTTCAGGAGGTTTTGGTTGAGAACAAGGATCTTCCAGATTTTGATTGTGATCAGATAAAACCTTTCCGACCTGAAACTCAGAAGGGACAGTGTGATATCAAATTCAAAGATTTCTGGGATGAACTTAAAAATAAGAATTATTATGCTTTTGTATATTGTCCAGAACCAGGATTCACTGTTCCAGGAGAGTTGCATTCAGATCCAGTGAAAATTTCAAAACTTGAAGATGATAGAGTGTTCAAAGTAGGTGTTGCTGACACTGTTTATTGGCAGTTCCGTGACCCTCATGATTATGGAGATAATGTCAAGTATTGTCCTCAGGTAATCAATGCATTCTCTGGTGACAGCGTAAAAGTTGATTGTGATGCTTTGGCATATTTTGAAGCTACAGCTGAAGAAGGAACATGTTTCGTTAAGGCCGCTGAGTTGAATTTCCCAAGACCTCCTTATGGGGAAGAACCTTGTACATTAATAAAAGTGCCTGGAGAGGGAACAAGAAGTGATTACCCAGGAAGAACAGATATGCTTGAGGCTGAATATCCAACTGGAGACACATATATTACATGGATATTCAAAGGAGAGAATTCTTTCCCTTCTACATGTACGACACATATCTTTGTGAAGGGTAACAAGCATTTCAACCTTGACTGTATTACTTTGTTCCCACCTAAGGATATTGTAGTTCCTGACTGTGATTCAACAAAGGTTAAATTGGAACCTAAGAAAGTTGCTGATCCATGTGTGGCTGGATACATGTCTGAAAGTGTGCCTTATTTTACAGAATACATTAAGGATAAATCTGGAAAAGTTATTGACACTACATATACATTAATAAATCTAAAGACAGAGAATCCGTATAAATTCCCTAAGGTAGGTAAATGGTTCGTGACATGGGTATTTACAGATTACACTAAGAATATCACTGATACTTGTGTCCAGTCTATACATTTAAGAGACAATCAGCCACCAAAGGTTAATTGTGATACAATCCCAGATTCATATGTAGAGTTGGATGGCAAATGTGAAATTCCATGGGACGATTTGAGAGACAAATTAGGTAATAAAGCTGCTATTGAATATTGTACAGGTGAAACAATATGGGGTGAACCTTACTTGCTTGATACAACTACAGGAAATAGAACTCCATTCCCTCCAACAGTTAGTGTTGGTATCTATCCAATTCAATGGGTATTCGCAAATGATAGTTTGACAACTGAAGAGGCAAAATGCGACAAGACATTATACTTGCAGCATAATATGGAGCCTATATTCAATTGTGATAAGTTGAAGAAAATTCAATTGTACACACCGGAGACTCTATGCTATGTCAAATTGGATGAGACAAATTTGCCAATTCCAGAAGCTTACGATGCATGTGTAAAGGATTACACTGTATATGGACATGGATATGTACAGTTGTTCGGCCAGGGTGAATATGTTGAGCTTTGCTATTTCGACAGAAATAAAAACAAGGCCGTTTATAAAAATAAAATTACTGTAGACGGTAAAACATATGATGTGCTTCCTTTGGGAGGACATAAGATTAAGTGGGTATTCACAAGTCCATATTCTACTAAGGATAAGATTTGTTATCAGACTATCAATATTAACAGTGGAGTCTTTGAGAAAATCAGTTGTGATGATTTGGCAGAAACTGTCACATTCACTTTGATTAATCCAGGACCAGGTGCAACATATGATGAAATCGTAGCTGCAGGTTTGATCAAACCTACGTTTGATGATCCTTGTGGTGTTGTTGATAGCCTATACTACCGTAGTGATGATCCAGATAAGGATGGAAAGGATCCTTCGATTTATGATATTTATCCTGAGGGTACTACTACAATTACTTGGAAGTTTATGGATAATTCTCCTAACACACATCTTTCACCTAAGAAATGTCACACTAAGGTTATCGTAAGAGATGGTGTTACTCCTGATTTGATTTGTCCTAATCCAATCGGACCATTTACTTGTTTGGATGCAGTGCCTGCGCCATACAAGAATTTGAATGAGTTCTTGGCTGCCGGAGCTAAAATCGTGTCTAATGGAAAAGATGTTTCAGATTATGCTGTGGCATCTACGTTCAAGGTTGTAGAAAATCCATTAGGTGATATTTGTGATTATACTTTGCAAAGAACATATTCTGTAGAGAATCAGAGAGGTCAGGTTTCTACTTGTGTTCAGGATATTGCAATTAAGGATGAAGAAGCTCCTGAATGGAATGTCTCTCTTGCTTCTGGAACACAGATCAAAGATAGTGAAGGTAATGTAGTTGAAATTGAATTTACCGATCAGTCACAGTGTGGACCACTTGCTTTCTTCCCTGAAAATTTGACTGCTACTGATATATGTCAAAATGAAACACTTTCAGAATATAAGAAAGTTAATGATTTTGAAGATCTAGTTGATGGTTTGTTCTATACTGTATCAAGTAATAGATCTTCGGATCCATCTGATTGTGCATATTACAAATATACCGAAACTCGTAGGTATATTGCAGTAGATAGATGTCGTAGACGTTCTGTCATCTTGAGTTACGTAGCTAATGTGGAAGATACAGATCCTCCGATTATCGATAAGATAAACCTTGATGAATGGTATAAGAAATTCGTTCCAGCAGAATATGCTCATGAAGATTGTAAATTCTTGTATCCAGACTTGGTAAGTACTTTCCCTAAGAATGTTATCAGTGATAATTGTAATAATGAAGCTGTTAAATATTTCAAGATTACTCAGGTGCCAGCAGCTGGAACTGTTATCAGAAATACAAAGGTTAAACAATATGTGACTTTGTATATTACAGACCCATGTGGATTGCAAGATACAGCTCAGAAAGAAATCTTTGTACAGGATAATAAAGATATTATTCATATTACATTGGATACAGCAACTGTATGTATAGAGCAAGAAAAGACTATTGATAAATTGATTACTTCTAAGGGTCACATGTACACGGAGAATTGGTTTAATCCAGGTGAGTGGGATTATGTTGAAAACAGTGTCTTCGCATATGACTATTATAAGGGTATCAAGAAGGATGAAATTGAGAAACTAGCTAAGTCACTTTCGGAAGAAGATCTTCAGAAAAAGCTTGATAAGGAAAACTTGATATATTCTAACAATAGTGTTACTCATAAGGGAGTTTATGACCAGCATATGGATGCCTCTATATTTATTGGTTTGGATTCGTTGTTAGATGAAGGATGGTATACTATTATCGCAATGGATACATCTTTGCATTGTACTGATACTGCAACCGCTTATATCACTGTACATTCAAGACCTACTGTAACTCTTGACGGTGCACCATTGGTTGTATGTGAAAATGACTCTATTCACTTGATGACTGATGATCAACCATTAGTAACTAAGTATAATGTAAATGTTGATGATAATGGAGATCCAATAATCGAAGCTGCATTTGGTTGGATGGTTAACAAACAAGTATATGAACCAAAAACATTATTGCCATACTATGATGGAGCGTTGAAATTACAGTATTACGCAAAGAATAGTTGTGGTACAGGTATTTCAGATGACTTTATCTCTGTAAGCATGAGGAAGAGAATGAATCCTGATGAGTTTATGCTTACGACGGAACCAAACAACCCTTCTCGAGTATTCATGGGAGAGTCTGCTAAGTTGCAGCTTGTTACTAAATATACTCCTGACACTTACATGTGGTATAAGGTTAAGGGTGTTGCTGATGGAAATTCTGATCAAATGTATGACAAGTATGGAGAACTTCTAGAAGAGTATACTAAAGACTCGAATTATGAACCAGATTCTCTAATTCAGACTTCTTATCAGAAGTATCCAGGTGCAAAGGTTTTGGATATGACTGATCTAGGAGATAGTGCTAAATACTATGTGCTAATGGTTGATGGTGTTTGTCCAGCGGTTCCTTCTAATATCGTGGCAATTGATGTTGTGAAGAAACTTCCAACTGCATTTACTCCACATAACTCACTTGGAATGAATGATGTCTTTATGGAAGGTCACAAGGTAATTATCTTCAACCGATACGGTCAGAAGATGACAGAGAGTGACAACGGTTGGGATGGTACTTGCCGCGGCAATTTGGTTGACCCAGGTGTTTACTTCTATGAGGTTGTAATCAACGAAGGACAGAGAGTTAAGGGATCAATTGAGGTTGTATATTTTAAGTAACGTCAATTTAATTTGATTATAGTAAGGGTGGAAGAGTGATCTCTTCCTCCCTTTTCTTTGAAAATATCATATATGATTTACAGAATTTATCCGGAGAACCCTAATCAAAAAGAGATTGATAAGGTCGTTCAATTTTTACAGGATGGTGGAATTATAGTTTATCCTACTGATACAATTTACGGTATGGGTTGCGACATATTCAATGCACGTGCGGTTGAAAGAGTATGTCAGTTTAAAAAGATAGATCCTAAGAAAGCAAATCTTTCTTTTATTTGTTATGATTTAAGTCACATTGCGGAATATGCAAAAGTAAATAACGAGGTTTTCAAATTGATGAAGAAGAACCTTCCTGGTCCATTCACATTCATTTTGAATGCTACCAGTAATCTTCCTAAACTATTCAGAAACAAGAAGACTGTTGGTATACGTGTCCCCGACAATAATGTGATCAGAGAGATTGTTAAGACGCTTGGTAACCCAGTACTTTCAACATCTGTTAAAGATGAAGATGATGATGTATTAGAATACTACACTGATCCTGAGTTGATGGATGAGAAATTGTCTCATTTTGTTGACTGTGTTATTAATTCTGGGTATGGAAGTCTAGAACCATCTACTGTGGTTGATTGTACAGGTGATGAACCTGTGATTGTGCGTCAGGGAAAGGGTATATTGGAATATTGATATGTGGATTTTACTTTCGATGGTGTCTGCACTTTTGTTAGGCATCTATGATATATTTAAGAAAAAATCGTTATCTGAAAATGCTGTAATTCCGGTATTGGCGATATCTATATTCTTTTCTTTCTTGCTTTATTCACCATTGCTTATCATATCTGGTTTCGACGGTGGGGAAGAAATGCTTGGTGATTTCTATGTGCCCCAAGTCGACGCAGCGATGCACTTTCAGATTTTTCTTAAAGCAGCAATAGTACTTTGTGCATGGATTTGTGCATACTTTGGAATGAAACATATTCCTATCACAATATTCTCACCTATTAGAGCAACTCAACCTATATGGGTTGTTTTGGTAGCAGTACTTCTTTTCAACGAACAATTGTCGGCTATCCAAATTGTCGCTATTGTCATTACACTTGGATGCTTCTATGCTTTTTCTGTTGTCGGTAAAAAAGAGGGAGTCTCTTTCAAATCCAACAGATGGATATGGCTTGTGATTGCAGCTACTATCTTTGGATCAGCTAGTGGACTATATGATAAATATCTCATGGTAAACTCTTGTCCACGCATGACAGTCCAAGTTTACGCTTGTATGTATCAGGCAATACTGATGATGATAGTCATGTTCGTATTGTGGTACCCACGTCGAGATAAATCAACACCATTTGAATGGAGATGGACTATACTTGGAATATCTGTTTTTTTGATGGCCGCTGACTTTGTTTATTATTGGGCTTTGTCTGATCAAAACTCATTTATCTCTATTGTATCAACCATTCGTAGATCGGGTGCCGTCGTGCCATTTGCATATGGTGCTTTTGCTTTGAAAGAGAAAAATATTAAAACTAAATCTATTTTGCTTGGAGGCGTGATTTTGGGAGTTTCAATGCTATATATATTCAGATAATCGGGGATTTTCCATTTAAATTTGCTATATTTGCATTTATATATTAATACTATAGCATAAATATATTTATATGGAAAACGAAATGAATTACAGCTTTCATTTGCGATGCTTTGTTGAGGATTACACGGCAGCAGTAGAAAGCTTTGAAAGAGGAAATTATAAAGGATTTTTTAGAAATTACAGACCATCAATAGAAAGTTTGTGCATTGGAATACTTACTGCACTACATCCAGATGAAGTCGAAGAAATATTAAATGGTACTAAAGGATTCAGTAAAGATGGAAAGGCTTTTGTCGTAGTGCCATGTAGCGCGAAACCACGAACTGGACGCTTCTTAATTGATTTGGCAAAGATGGCGATGCTTAAACAGCTTGCTGATGAAAAAGCAAATAAACTCGTCATCTCTCATATGCAGCTTGCCTATTTCACTTTGATTAGAGACTATCATTTCGCAAGTTGTGCTTGTCATAGCTTCACAGATCCTAAAGCTACTTTGACATTCGACAAAAATATGGTATCTGAATGTTTGGTAGGAACAAATAACTTCATCGATTACGTAACTCGATTCTTACCTGAGGATGGCAAGAAGATTTTGATGATGTGTCCACAACTTTCGGTTGGTGTAAACATCGTCTATCCAGATTCGTCAAAAGAGATTGAACGTCCACTTTCTTATACTTCTGCGTCAGCTAAAGTTATCCGTGAATCGGCAGAAACAGATGAGTTCACTTCTCGTCAACAAGCCCATATGCCAAAAATGGAGCAGAGCGGTGAACCAGAGGAAGAGCAGGTGCCAGATCGTCTGCCATTCGAGTATGTTCCTGATGTGCCATATCCTGAAATTGAGCCTGAGTACGATGTTAAGAATACTGATGCTGAAATCCAACTTAATGTCGTCAGTGTCAATGAGAGTGAGGAGGATTTGATCAAACGTAATCTTCAGAATTATCGACCTTATATCTCACGTCCAAAACCAACATTCCGTCCACGTCCAGAGATAGAAGAGCAGGATGACGACACTGAAGATGATGGCAATCATGGTACATATTATGAGCATAACAACTATATGTTCAAGAAGTACCGTTGTCAGTATAAGGGAGAAATCCAGACTGAAGGAGGTAAACGTTATCAGGTTCCAGTAGAGGAGAATCCAGAGTTGTATGATGAGTGTGAGGTTTACTTTGATATCAAGGCAATTCCAAACTTTGATCCATCACGCCCTGATTTCCTAATTGCAATTAATACAGAAATTATTGATTAAAGCATAAGTCACAGCAGATAGTACTGTTGTGACTTTACCATTTGATATGAGAGTAGTAATACAAAAAGTGACGCATTGCTCAGTAGAGATTGAAGGGAAAATCAAGTCTTCAATCGGCAGAGGATTGCTTGTGTTAGTCGGTGTAGAGGATAGAGACACAGACCAAGATATAGAATGGTTGTCGAATAAGATCGTGAATATGCGAATCTTTGAAGACGTGAATGGAGTGATGAATCTTTCTGTAAAAGATGTCGACGGTGAGATCTTAATCGTCAGTCAGTTCACACTACAGGCGTCGACTAAGAAAGGAAACCGTCCGTCGTACATTAAAGCATCTAAACATGATTTTGCAATTCCGATGTATGAAAAGTTTTGCGCAAAGGTAAGTGCAGATCTTGGAAAGACGGTAGGAACTGGAGAATTCGGTGCTGATATGAAGGTCTCGCTTCTTAACGATGGACCAACAACTATCTTTATGGATTCGCAAAACAAAGAGTAGAGGAGTGAAATAATGAGGATTGTTAAGGACGGAACGTCCTAACCTCCAACCTGATCGAGCCCGTAAGGGCGAGCGTCACAATATGATTCCAAAGCAGTTTGTTAATAAAAGCCACATTAATTGCTGATTGTGTGGTATTTTAATTTAGCATTTAGCATTCAGCATTTAGAATTTTATTTTATCTTTGTAGAAAATTATTAAACAAGTTCATATTTTTACAAGTATGCAATTAATTGACAATTTTAACTTTGCTGGTAAGAAGGCAATCGTTCGTGTGGACTTCAACGTTCCATTGAACAAGGAGACAGGTGCAGTAAGTGACGACACACGTATTCGTGGTGCTCTACCTACAATCAAGAAGATCATCGCTGACGGTGGTGCAGCTATCTTGATGTCTCACATGGGTAAGCCAAAGAATGTAAACCCACAGGAGGGTGATCCTAAGTTCTCTCTAAAGCAGATCGTATCAGCTATTGAGAAGTATACAAAGGAGTTCGGTGTAGCATCTATCAAGTTCGCTGATGACGCTGCTAACGCTGCTCAGGCTGCTAAGGATTTGAAGATGGGTGAGATCCTATTGCTTCAGAACCTTCGTTACTACGCTGAGGAAGAGGGTAAGCCACGTGGCATCGAGAAGGATGCTCCTGAGTTCGAGGCTGCAAAGAAGGCAGTTAAGGAGTCTCAGAAGAAGTTCGCTAAGACTTTGGCTTCATACGCTGAGGTTTACGTTAACGACGCATTCGGTACAGCTCACAGAAAGCACGCTTCTACAGCTGTTATCGCTGACGAGTTCGCTGAGGACAAGAAGATGTTCGGTTTCTTGATCAACAAGGAACTTAAGGCTATGGACGGTGTTCTTGCAGCAAAGAAGGAAGGCTTTACAGCTATCATGGGTGGATCAAAGGTTTCTGACAAGATCAACATCATCACTAACCTCCTCGACCGTGTAGAGAACCTCATCATCGGTGGTGGTATGGCTTATACATTCGTTAAGGCACAGGGTGGCCAGATCGGTAACTCACTTTGTGAGGCTGACAAGCTTGACCTTGCTCTTGACATCATCGCTAAGGCTAAGGCTAAGGGTGTAAACCTCCTCCTCCCAGTTGACGCAATCAACGCTGACAAGTTCGACAAGGACGCTAACACAAACATCTCTGCTACAGACAAGACTCCTGACGGCTGGATGGGTCTCGATATCGCTGATGAGACAATCAAGACTTACTCAGA
>JAZUGF010000155.1:0-4309 GCA_045641065.1 Paludibacteraceae bacterium
AAGGCGAGTATTGTGAGGATAAAGGCAAGGATCAGTTGGATTTGACAATGACAGAAGGAAAGTTGTCAGACTACACAATCCACTGGTGGTATGGAGCCGACACAGTCGGAACATCAATCGGTGACAACTTGACAAAGGATGATTTGGAAGGTAAATCAACAGATGATAGCGGAACCTACATCTACCAGTTGGAGGATGATAACGGCTGTCTTGGAGACACATTCCATTATGAGCTTACAGTGAACCCTATTCCGGAAGCTCCAGAATCAGAGGCTCTTCAATACACTATAAGCACATTGAGAAATCAGAGCATCGACAAGACCGAGTTGGCGCAGACTCTGGCTGCTGGTCTTGATATCAGATGGTATGAGAGTAAAGATGCCTCGGTTCAGGCAGACGAAGACGGAAAGACATCCGTTACAATCGACAGAACGTCTCCGACAACAGCACCTCTTGAGTATTATATCGCCTACAAAGATGGAGCTTGTTATAGTGAGAGAGCTTTGGTCACAATCGAAGTGTTGTCCGCGCAAGCTCCAAAAGTGAAGGAGATTGAGATTTGTGAGGGTGGCACTGTAGACCCGATGAAGGGAATCAAGAGCACAGACGACACCAAGTACGACCTTATCTGGTTTGAAGACAAGACAGACACAATGGGCAAGGCGTTGAGCACCGCTCCAGTTGACAAGCTAGTGAAGACAGATGTCCCTGACGAGTATAAATTGTACGTCGCTCATCGTGACAAACAGTCTCCATACGCCCAGAGTGACGTTGTGGAGATCAAAGTCAAGGTTTACGGAGTAAAGGAGCCTGTTGACAACAGCAAGCATAAGTACTGCGCTCACGAGACAGCAGAGGCATTGAAAGTTGAGAAGGTAGAAGACAAAGATTCGTACTACTATGCGAGCGATATCGTATATGAGTCGGGAGGAGTAGTGGTGACACCAGTTGTTGAGACAGACGTGGCTGTTGGCCAACAATACAAGTGGGATGCCTACCAGACATATACATTGAAGAATGGTGACGTATGTTCAGGACCAAAGATTGAGGTCGAGGTTGAGGTGGTCGCTGTCCCAGCACCAAAGGTGACACAGGATGTCAGCTATGTGAAGGCAGAAGGCAAGGACACTAAAAAATTCATGGATATCCTTGACAAGTGTCCGACTGTGATCAACTATGACAATGTGTCAACAGTCACACCTGGAGTAGCTGATCCTGAATATACATTGGTATGGTCTCAGACAAAGACTGGTTCATACTCTAAAGCTCCGACAGATAATGACGAGCCAACATACGATGAGGGAGTAGCACCTGGAACAATCGAGACACAGAATCGTTATGTTAAGTGGGTATACAAGACAAGCGAGCTTGAGTGTACAAGTGACGCCTCTGAGATCAAGATCACAATCAGTTCGACACCAGCACCAAAAGTTGTGAATATCGAACTATGTGAGGATGTGTTCAAGTCGGCTGCCGGAGCAGCAATCAGCGGCAAGGAGCCAATTGACAATGCGTCTTTGAACAATGATGGCGGTTTGGATGTGACAAACTACAAGCTATACTGGTTTGATGTGAAGGCGGATGCGGATGCTGCTATCGACGCGTCTAAGTTGGGAGCCGGCACAACGACAGCTCCATCATTGGCAGATGTGTTTGCAGGAGTCAATATGAGTGACGTCACAGCTTCAGATTGGACAAAGACACTATATGTGGTTCAGTCAGACGGAGTGACATCGTCACCAGCTTCAGCGATGACAATCCAGATCAACGCAATGCCTAAGCTACAGGAGAATATCAATGAGCCGGCATGTAACAAGATCAACTTGAAGTCTGGAGAGTACTGGAATGTAAAGAACGGAGTTGAAGTTAATGCTACTTATACACAGGGAGGCTCTAATGTGACACAGAACGCGTCACAGTTGACAGAGCCAGGAGAGTATATCGTAGTCGGAACATCTTCATTGGGATGTATTTCAGACCCATTGCCTATCCAGCTTGATATCCGCAAACTGTCGTTGAAAATGGAGCCAAAATCGGAGACATGTCCAGGAAGCAACGTCACAAAGGATGTAGAGGTTGATTTCGTATATAATCCAAACGGTTCTGCTGCATCGACTAATAAAGTGGCACTTCAGTGGACGTCTGTAGAGACAACATCGGATGATCAAAACAAGAGCGGAAACGTGGATAAGGACGCTGCCCAGTTCACATACACTTCAGGTAATTTTAACGGAGTGGCAGGAGATGTCCATTCAATCGCTATCACTATGACTGACGGATACTGTACAGCAACTGCTGACCATGAGGTCACAATCGGAAACGGAGAGCCAGCAGGATACTTCTTGTGGAAAGAGACAGACAACCAGTCTCAGAACAACGGAAGCAGCATCAAGCTTACAGAGGCCAACAAGAACAATATAGAGATCTACGCATGTGGCAACCCAGTGACAGTAGACTTCAGCGATGTCGTTATGGATGCAGGAAGCGATGTGGAGTGGTACAAGGATGCCAACTATACTAATCTAATCACTAAGAGTACGGCACCTGCATTTGCAAAGGCAGACTACGGCACATACTATGTACGCTACATGAACAACTGTTACGCATACGCCAAGGTCAGCATCATAGACGCGTCGATCCAGATCAACACCGCTGATGAGGGATTGGTTCCAAAGTGTGAAGATGATAGTTATGAGATCAAGGTGGATGTTGATTGCAATACACCGGAGAGATTGACATACAAGTGGTACAAAGGAACATCAAGATACACAAACAGGAAGGAAAGCCTTTCTTTCTCTCCAATCAAGAAGAGTGATGAGGGCGCTTACTCAATAGAGTACAGCACAGAGGCTTGTGTGGTATCGCAGCCGATTGTTGAGTTGAAGGTCAAGCAATATGTCAAGGCAGAACTTGTTGCCGCAGAGAAGTATCAGGGCAAGGACAGCTATTTGATAATCGGAGGAAAAGACGCTGATGTCGCATGGCAGTTCAGTGTTCCTGGCAACACGTCAGGTATCGACTCTTTGGTGCCTACACTAAATGATGCAGCTGCTATAAACAAGGGATCTTTGGTGAACAACTCTAACTTCCATATCAATGCCGTAGAGGAGGATCATCCTGTTACTGTTAAATTCGAAAGCGACAACTATTGCGAGGGAGGGGTTTCGTTCCAGGTGTTGAGAGACGCCAAACTTATTTTGAATGCGATGGTAGATGCGGATGCGATGTGTCTTCACGAGGAGCACCTATTGACAATCAACACTACTGGAACAGGAAAGTTCCTACGCGGAGGCGAGGAGTTAAAGGTGACAGAGAAGGGAGTGTCAAAGCAGACAGCTACACAGGTAAAAGGAATCAGTGGCCAGTTGAACGATGTGATGACAAAGAAAATCTCACCTCTTGAGACTACAGAATATTATATCACATTTGATTATGGTACACAGCACCTTGATACGACAATCACAGTGAAGGTATACAACTTTGATGTGAAAACGGTGAGGGATACAGTGTGTGCCGGAGAGTCTGTAGAGTTGAAGTGGACAGTTGAACCTGCCGATTCAAAGGTGGAGTGGTTCAATGATGACAAAGTCTCACTCGTAGAGAATCCAGGAGCTGTGACACCTGAGTTCAAGGCTGCATCAGGTAACCGATACCCATACACATACTGGGCACGAGCATACAGTGACCTTGTGACATGTTCTAGTGAGAAGGGAATGACACCGTTGGTAGTCGAGGTATTCAAACCGTTGTCAGGATTCATCGAGCCAGTGCAGGTCTGTGAGGGTGAGACTGCATTCGTTGATGCGTCAAGCTACCAGGCATCTACTTATACATGGACAGTCAATGGAGAGACAACAACAGGTGTACGCAGATATCAGGACACACCAACAGAGACAACAGAGTATCATTTGCATATGACACGCGGAAATGTTTGTGAGAAGGATACGATTGCGAAGGTTGTTGTCAAGAAGAACCCAGTTGTAGTATCGGTTGACTCATTGACTCACCGAGATGTTAAGGTCGTGATGGACGAGTCGTATGGAGAAGCCCCTTACCGCTATCAGGTTGATGGTGGAGAATGGGAGGATAATTCCGGTAGTGCGAATGAAATCGAGTTGACAAACTTGAAATATACAGTGCACACAATTGTAGTTAAGGATGCTAACGGATGTTCTTTGACAGACACATTCTTAGTCAACAGTCCAGCGATCATTCCTCCATACTGGTTCTCACCAAACGGAGACGGAGAGTCAGACAAGTGGACAGTGCCGTTGATCAACGAGACTTATCCAGAGGCAGAGTTTACAAT
>JAZUGF010000156.1:0-9371 GCA_045641065.1 Paludibacteraceae bacterium
AACGATACATTTAAGAGGTCTGTTATTTTGGTTGGATCAGTTGTGTTTATTTTGTCAGCTATAGATTTATTACCTATAATAAGTAATTGGTTGAGTTTTAATGAATCAATTCAACATTCATTTGAAGTTCATTCCAGAGAAAATAATTCTACGTTTAATTTGGTGGGACTAGTAAAATATATCTTAAATATTTTATTATGGTTTTATTTTATTTGGTTAAAGAGGAATGAGTGTTCAAAGAATAGATTCTTTATATATATTGCTTTGATTTGCTATATTTTTGCGACAAAGTATAGTGTTTTGTTTGGAAGAGCGATGGATTTCGTTTATCCAATATTGATTATGGAAACTGTTAATATCTTGTATGAAAAACATTTTTTTGCAAAACGCTTGGTCTACTTGTTTCTGTTTTATTGCTGGTCTAATTTTTATTTTTGGAATAGTTCGGGATATTATTCATATAAACAATATTTTCCATATGTTTCTTATTTAGATCCATATGAAGATCCAATTCGCACAAAAGTAGTTATGGAATACCATCCAATTTTAGCTCCTAAATAAACTTATGGATAATAACATTTTAGTTTCAATTGCAATTCCTGCATATAAGGATAGATTTCTAGGAGAAGCTATTGATTCAATTTTACATCAAACAGTTCAAAATTTTGAATTAATAATTGTTAATGACGCATCTCCTAATCCAATATCTGAAGTAGTAAACAAATATAAAGATCCTCGAATTCGTTATTATATTAACGAACAAAATATAGGCGGAAAAGATCCTGTTGAAAACTGGAATAAGTGTCTTTCTTATGCTCGTGGAGAATATTTTGCATTATTGTGTGACGACGATATTTATGAACCTCAATTTATAGAGACAATGTTACAATTAGCAATTAAATTTCCTAATTGTAATGTCTTTAAGTCGGGTGTCAAAATTGTTGATTTTAAGAAGGATATAGTTGGTACCTATCCTGTCTCTCCTAATTGGGAGTCTTGTCTAGATTATATAATAAACGTTAGCCAAAAAAAACGTAGACAAACGATTAGTGAATGGATGTTTCGAAGAGACCGCATGATAGAATGTGGAGGTTATCAATCTGTTCCTATAGCATGGGGTGCAGATTATTTATCTATTATGGCATTTGGAATGGATGGTGGTATCGCTGCCTCGAATAAAAATTTAGTTACGTTTAGAAGAAGTGGTGAGAATATATCAACAGTGTATGATAGATATGCTGATTTAAAATTAAGAGGAACTAAGGTTTATTCAGAAAAACTAAAAATGCTTTTAAGCAATAGTAATAAAGATGTTTCTGATGAATTGTTAAATGCTATTGACTTAATAAAAAGAACAGAGCAAAAGGCAGTTATGAGTAGGACTTCTCCCTCTGTCTTATTTTCTTTATTAGATAATTCAAAGGAGTATGGATTACCTAAAAGAATGATTATTTGGGCAGCGGTAAAAAATATAGTAAAAAAAGCAATAAGATAGTTTATGAAAGTATTAATAGCGTGTGGTCGTGATACTTGGGCTAATCCTTATGTTTCAACGTTAGCGGATGGATTAATTAATCATGGTGGAGATGTTGTTTGTTCATTAGATGAGTTTTGGCAAAACCCATTAAAATATGATATTGTCCATCTTCAATGGCCTGATTTATTTGTATCTAAAATGGGGCAAAATGGAGAATTACTGATTAAGAATTTAGAATTAATTAAGTCTAATGAAATTCCAATATTTGCAACTTTACACAATATTGTTCCTCATTCATTAGAAAATGGAGACTTAAGGAAAGTTTATGATATTGTCTTTAATTATGTGGATGTATTTATTCATTTAGGAAACTTTAGTGTTGGTATATTTCATGAAAAATATCCGTATCTTAATGCAAAACACTATGTTATTCCACATCATACATTTGATAGTATATATAATATGAATGTAGATCCTGTCAATGCAAAGAAAAAATTAAATATTCCAGATAATATTAAATGTGTTCTTTCTTTTGGTGGTTTTCGTAATCATCAAGAACGAAAACTTATATTAGATTTTGCTCGCAAATATAAAGACGTTTATTATTTGATGCCAGGTTTTTATCGTAGTCCAATAAAAGGACGTACCTTTTTTATGAAAATTCCAGTATTGATAAAGCATTTATATTATAGTTTAGTAGCAAAAATACATAACATTCATATTGAACATCGGTATATTCCTGATGAAGAACTTCCCTTATATCTAAAAGCAGCAGATGTGTTGGTGATACAGAGGTTAAGAATCTTAAATTCAGGGAACGTTCCATTAGCAATGTTGGCTGGAATTCCAATTGTAGGACCCGACGATGGAAATGTAGGTGAATTATTGCGATTAACAAATAATTTTACATTTAATCCTAATGATATTGATAGTTTAGTTGAAAATGTTAAATCTGCGTTACGTGAAACGAGTTTAGGAAGAAAAAATAGAGAATATGCCGAAGCATATTTAACTACAGAGAAAATATCTGGAGATTTATATAGACTTTATTCTTTTATGTTAAATGTTTGAAATGGGTATTGTAAATAATATTAGACGAATAATAAGTGTAAACTGGCTTTTGTCTCTATTTATTAATATTTATTATTTGGGTATCAGAAGGTTCTTTTATTTTCCAATTTTAGTTGGATATGGGGTTAAAATTGGGAAATTAGGAGATAAAGGTTCCATCACTGTTCCAAATAAATTTGCAAGTTTCTGCTTTGCGTTAAAAGGAAATCCTTTTGATCTTGGAAATTCTAGTTATTGGTATATAGGTAATCGTTCCCAATTAAGTATTCAAGGTTCTTGTCGAATGGCAAAAGGAGTTAGAATGAAAATCTTTGATGGTGCTAAACTTATTGTTGGAAATCATTTTACTTCCAATGCCAACATGATAATCAGTTGTCTTGATCATATACAATTTGGTGAAGAGTGTCTATTGGGATGGGATATAACGATAATGGATAATGATGGAGGTCATTCAATAATAGATTTGAATTCTTCGAATTCTCAAGTGAAAAAAGAGCCCGTATTTATAGGAAATCATGTTTGGATTGGATCGAGAACATCTATATTAAAAGGGGCAAGTATAAGTGAAGGTTCTATTATCGGATATAATTCTATTCTGTGTGGATTAAAAGTAGAACAACCAAATTCTTTAATAGTTGGAATTCCTGCTAAAATCAAAAAAACAGGAGTTTCCTGGTCTCTTTAATAATATGACAAATTCAGTATTAGTTTCTATTGTAATTCCTACATACAAAAGAGCGACAATGCTTGGCAGAGCAATTGCTAGTGTTTTGGAACAAACATACCAAAATATAGAGGTGCTCGTAGTTAGTGATAATGAACCTTACGATGAATATACAGCAAAAGCTAGAGAAACAGTAGATTCGTTTAATGACTCTCGTGTAAAACTTATAGTCCAAGAGAAGCATATTAATGGAGCTGTTGCTAGAAACGTAGGAATTAAGGAATCAAAAGGAGAATATATATCTTTTCTGGATGATGATGATTATTTTGATAAAGAAAAGATAGAAAAACAAGTCGCTTTGTTATCGTCACTTGATGAATCGTGGGGAGGTGTATGTTGCCGATATAAAGTATATAAACAAGGGAAACTGGTGGAAGTTATGCCTTTATTTAAGAGTGGAAACGTCTATAAAGAAGTTATCATGCGTTTGATTAAAACCCAAACCAATTGCTTGCTTCTTCGACGAGATGCTCTTATGAAAGCCGGGCTTTTTGATGAGTCGTTATTGAGACATCAAGATGTTCAATTGTTAGCTCGATTTACTTACAATTATAAACTGATGTGTCAGGATGAGTTTCTAAACAATCTAGATCAAGATGATAATACGAATAGGTCTAAACCAGAAAAAGTAATGAGCCTAAAAAAGGCTTTTTTTGTTTCCGTAAAAGACATAATAGGTAGTTTTTCTTTTTTTGAGAAATTCCGATTTAAACTATTGACACAATTTGATATTGGAGCTTTGTATATTTTAGATGGGCAAAAATTTAAGGGATTTCTTCATTGTTTATTGATATTCTTATCTCCGATAGCTTTATTCCAGTCCTTGGATAAAGTTTTGTCCAAGAAAAAGATGGCTCAACTTGCAAGAGAAATGGAAATTTCTGGTAATTATCCGTATAGAAAATTATAAGTCTTATGAATATAGATTTCTCTGTCCTTATTTCAATTTATTGTAAGGAAAATCCTCAGTGGTTTAGAGAAGCGTTGGATAGTGTATTCTCACAAACCGTTCAACCATCAGAGTTAGTGCTTGTTGAAGATGGACCTCTTATACCAGAACTGTATGCCGTAATTGATGAATATAGTCAAAAGTATCCTATTTTCAAAATTGTTAAAAACGAGACAAATCTTGGATTAGGATTGGCGTTACAAAATGGAGTCTTGGCATGTAGCAATGAAATTATTGCTCGTATGGATACCGATGATATTATGCCGATTGATCGTTTTGAAAAACAGTTAACAAAAATTCAAGAAGGATATGATGTGGTAAGTTGTTGGTCTCTATATTACGAAGATAATATTGATAATGTGATTGCCATAAAGCATCGACCAGAAAATCACGAAAATATTGTGAAACTGGCACATAGGAGAAGTCCGGTTTGTCATGCTGCTTGTTTTATGAGAAAATCATCGGTAATAGCTTCCGGAAATTATTTACATAAACAGTATTACGAGGATTATTATCTTTGGATACGAATGATATTAAAAGGGTTTAAGTTCTATAATATTCAAGAGTCACTTTATTATGTTCGAACCTCCATGAGTCAAGTAAGTAGAAGAGGAGGATTTTCCTACTTAAAGAATGAAATAAAGATTTTTAAAGAGTTCAAGGATCTTGGTTTCTATTCAACTAAAGATTTTATTGTGAACTCGGCAATTAGGGCAATTGCAAGACTTACTCCAGAACATTTTAGATCATTGTTATTTAAGATGATTTGGAATCATAAAAATTAGTGTTATGGAGAAAAAAAAATTAAGTACTACATATAAACTTCTTAGATCTTTAGGCTTTAATTATTCTGAAGATGAATATGGCGATGTAAGTTTATGGAGAGTTGTAAAGCAGTTTTGGGGAAACATTTATAGAAAACAGTTAGAAAAAATGATGGATTGGCCTATTTTGGCTCCTTTTTGTCCAAGAAAATTACGTCCTTGGTTGCTTCGTAGAATAGGGTGTCATGTAGGAAAGAATGTGTTTATTGGAGATTATGTGCATATAGATCTTAACCATGCAGATTTAATTTATATTGAAGATTATGCTCATTTAACTGCTGGTGTGAGATTGCTCTGCCATCAACGAGATTTAAGGAATTATCATGTAGGAGATAATGCGGCAAAATGCGGTTACCGTTTACAAGAAATACATATTGGTAAGGGTGTTATGGTGGGAATGGAGACTATGATTATGCCTGGAGTCACTATAGGTGATGGTGCAATAATAGGTGCTCGATCTATGGTTTTGAAAGATATTCCTGCTTATACTGTTGCTATAGGAAGTCCGGCTAAAGTTATAAAAGAAATAGATCAGAGAGATTCTAATAATATTAAAGACCCCAATTTAGCATTTAGTGACTAATCCTATAATTATTAATTCTTATTCATATTGTTTTAGCCTATTTATAAAATCGCTGTTATTCTGTTTCGGAACAATTTCTATCAATTTTGTGTTCAAGTTCTTTATTCATTTATTAATAAGGAAGTTCGTGTCTATTTGTCAAAAATAAATTCGATATATAAAAATGGGAAAGCTCAATAAAATGGCTATTCTTTCAATGGATGTTGAAGAATGGTATCATTTGGACTACTTCAAAGGATGTAGTTTGGATAAAAAAGTGAGTATGTTAGACGGTTTTACAAATTATGTAGAACAGTTAAACAAATATGGAATTAAAACAACTTTCTTTGTTGTTGCGGAATTGGCTGACTTTGCCAAAGAACAAATATTGTATGCTGCATCATGTGGTCATGAAATTGCATGTCATGGAATGACACATGTTCGACCTTTAACATTGGAACCAAATGTATTTAAGGAGGAAATCAGCAAGGCTAAGCAAGTAATTGAAGATTTGATTGGAAAGGAAGTGATTGGATATCGAGCTCCATGTTATAGTATTGACAATGAACGCTATGATATTATTCGTGAGTTAGGATTTAAGTATAGCTCAAGTTGGATGGATATTCCAAATCACCCTCTTTATGGTAAATTAGATCTTTCGAATTACAATCAGGTTAAGCAAGGATTTTTTGAGAAAGATGGTTTTGTAGAGTTTTCTCTAAGTACACAAAAATTCTTAGGAAAACATTTAGCGGTATCTGGAGGAGGGTGGATTCGATTGTTACCGTGGCCATTCATGCGTTATTTAATAAATAGTTATCTGAAAGATGCTGAAACTTACACTCTTTACATTCATCCTTTTGAACTTTCAAATCAGGATATGCCAAAGATTAAAGAAGCTGGATTTTTAAACCACATTCGATCGCATAGAGGATTGCATAAAGTTACTCCAAGAGTAGATGTTTTGATTGACAAATTAAATCAGAATGGATTTGAAATAATGACATTTGGTGATGCTTGGCAAAAAATTATGGAAAACAAGTTAAAATAAATATTAAGATTTAACCGACGAACCGAATTTGAAAATTAGTAACAGGAATCCTAGATAAAAAATCATTAGAAATACGAAACCGAAAGATATGTTCCATCGAACACATCTCACTCTTTCTGAGCTCACTCCCGACACGAAGATCACGGAGACGGATCTGTTAGGTTGGAGGTTGAGGCTCATCTTCCACGTCGACGGAATACGGACATTAAGGCAGTTGTCGGAATACCCCAAGTCGCACTTCGAAGGACGATTTCTATGCAATGAGAAAGCGATCAGGGATATGACGCTCTTTTTGAATTGTGTGGGGTTGGAGTGGAATTCATAATTCGTAATGCATAATTCATAATTGTCGGTTCGTGCCGACGATGGAATTCATTCCGACGTCGGGATATAGCACAGAACAAAGCCACATCGTGGCGATATATTGGGTAGCCAGGTACGTAAGTGCCTGGTTTTCGTGCGTGTAACGGAGATTATTAAAACGCATAAATGGTCAGGGCAACCTGGCCATTTTTGTTTTTAAAACGAACACGGATTGAACGGATCACTCGGATGATTCTTCATGAGATTTGTGGTGTAAATCAAATGGTTTGGAATCTTCATTATTGTTTTGATATTATAAAATTATTATTTTTGTAGATTAGTAAAAGATATTTTAATAATCAAACTAAGAACTAAATAACGAGATTTATGTTTAGTCAAGAAGAATTGAAAAAAATGTTGAACACACTTCTGACACTCCCTGCTGAGACGGAGATAGTAGAGTTTAAGAAAGCTGAAAATTCTTTTTCGGATACTGATTTAGGAGAATATTTCTCTGCTTTATCAAATGAAGCAAATCTTAAGAATGTATCGATAGGATGGTTGGTCTTTGGTGTTGACAACATCACACATAAAGTGTTGGGAACTAACTATAAACGTTCGCGTCCTTTGTTGGATGAAATGAAGAAAAAGTTGGCCGATCAAACTACGAATCGTATCACATTTGATGAAATTTATGAAGTGATGTACGATGGGAAACGAGTGGTTATGTTCCAGATACCAGCTGCTCCCAAGGGAATACCGATTGCATATAAAGGGCATTATTATGGAAGAGACGGGGAGAGTCTTGTGGCTTTGAATTAACATGAGATAGAATTGATAAGAACACAGGTCAATTTTGTTGATGATTGGAGTGCAGAAATAATACCAGAGGCAACAATAGAAGATCTTGATCCCAATGCAATTGCGAAAGCAAGAGAGAATTATGCGAATAAGCATGAATACTTAAGAACTGAGATGCGTGAATGGTCAGATATTCAATTTCTTAATAATGCTAAAATAACAAGGAATGGAAAAATAACAAATGCGGCCATTATCCTTCTTGGAAAAGAAACTAGCGAAGTGTTATTGACTCCTGCTGTATGTAAATTGCGTTGGATAGTAAAGGATAGTATGGGGATAGAGCGAGACTATATGATAAAATCTTGTCCGATGATTTTGTCTGTTGATAGTATATATGAAAAAATAAGAAATCTAAAATACAGACATATAAATCCATCACTACAGACATTGTTTCCTGATGAAATGGATACTTACGAACCATATGTGATTAGAGAGGCGTTAAATAATGCCATTGCTCATCAGGATTATAGTAAAGGGGGCATGATCAATGTAGTAGAATACGAAGACAAATTGGTATTTTCTAATTTGGGTAATTTTATTCCAGGTTCTATACAGAAGGTATTAGTTAGTGATGCTCCAGAGGAAAGATATCATAATCGTTTTCTAGCATCTGCGATGGTTGAGTTGAAAATGGTGGATACCATTGGCAGTGGAATAAAAAAGATGTTTGGATTCCAACGCCGAAGACTTTTCCCAATGCCTGATTATGAATTAGCTGATGAAAAAGTGAAGGTTACTATAATAGGAAAAGTACTTGACTTAAAATATGCCAATATGTTAGCCCAAAATACAAAGCTAACGCTTCCTGTGATTGAAATGTTGAATAGAGTGCAGTTAGGTCAGTTTTTGACAGATGTTGAAATTAAGTATTTACGAAAACACAACTTAATAGAAGGTCGAAAAAGTGCATTGACTATCAGCAAACCTTTAGCACAAAAAGTAGGGCAGATAGCATCTTACACCTTAAACAAAGGATTTGATGACGATTATTATCGTGATCTTATTGTCAAGGCTCTAAAGCAACATGGTTCATTGAGTAGAAAAGATGTAGATGCATTATTGATAAAAAAATTACCTGATGTACGTGGTGAAAAACAAAAAAATTATAAAATAGGACACCTTTTGTCTCAATTACGTGTTGCTGGAAAGATAAAGGTTGGAGAGAAAAAACGTTGGCTTTTAGCGTGATATGAAGTTCTCGCAACATGTAATTTTTGCGAGAACTTTGCGAGAACTTTGCGAGAACTGTTGAAATCATCAGATACTTCGCTAAGACCGCCGGTCATAAGATTTGGATCACGAAGTTGCTGAATCCATTTGTGTGGTTGGGAAGCTTTGTGTTGCAGCCGATCAATAAGATGTTTGCGACGTACTACTACGATCCTGAGATGAGCAAGATGGAGTTTGACTACCAGCTGGTGAGCTTCGAGGAGAGTCTGAAGAGGGTAGCGGAATCAATGAAATAACGTTGACGTTAACGATAACTGGTAGAGACGGGGCATGTCCCCGTCTTTGCTGTTTTAAAACGAAATAGGAACGTAAAATTTCC
>JAZUGF010000157.1:0-39805 GCA_045641065.1 Paludibacteraceae bacterium
TATTATACGCTTGTCAGACACCTTGACGACCCTCATCAGTTTACTCGAGACCATCAGTTTTTGTCAAAAATCAAAACATACAACATTGTTGCAATTTTTTGCTCAATATGTTTGGATTTTAACATAGAATACGGACTCGCATTGGATGGGTTAGGACGTTCCGTCCTTAACAATCCTCATTTTAGACAATTGTTATATAATCTCCAAAAATAATCAAGAAAATTAAACATGTGTAGTGATTTGGCATAGTGTTGTGCTACATTTGTAGAAAAAATATAAAGCCTATGACTACACAGACAAAAATCTACAAAGCATCGGCAGGAAGTGGTAAAACTTTTCGTCTTGCTGTAGAGTACCTAAAACTTATTTTGAAAGATAAAGATGCTTTCAAATCTGTACTTGCTGTGACTTTTACCAACAAGGCAACTGCGGAGATGAAGGAGAGAATTCTGTTTGAACTTTATGGTTTGTATCACGGCTATGAGGATTCAAACAGTTATCGTGACGTGCTTATTAAGGAACTTAGTGAGGAGGATCATAATGCTGGCTGGAACGCTGAAAAGATATCCAAAAGGGCTGGCGAAGCTATTTCTGCCATCATACACGACTATTCACGTTTCAGAATCGAGACTATCGACTCTTTCTTCCAGAGTGTATTGCGTAACCTTATTCATGAACTTGAGATAGGTAATATCATCAACCTTGAGCTTGACAATGCTTCTGTAGTGCATGAGGCTGTCAACGATATGATGAATAGTCTCCACGAAAATGACAAGAAGCAGTTGCTTAAATGGTTGACTGATTTTTCTGTGGAGAATTTGAAGAATGGAAAGAGTTGGAGAGTCAATAGCAATGTGGAAAAGTTTGCTACCAATATTTTCAATGAGGATTTCATCACTAAAAAGAAAGACGACGGTTCTTTCTCCATTGATAATGTTACTGCCTACAAGGAGAATATTAAGAATACATTTGACGGTCATTTGACTCATTTGAAAGCTATGGCAGATGAATTTTTTGCCAAAGCAGACGGATGGAGTGCCATACCGGAGAATTTCTACTATGGAACAAAGGGTTTATGGGGATATTTTGCCAAAATAAAAAATGGTATTTATGTAGACGACAAGATGCCTAACAGTTATGTGGAGAAGTCGTTGGAGTCGGTAGACAGTGTAGAATCTAAGAAGAGTAATCCAAATGTGGATGTGGCATGGGTACATAGTCATCTAAATCAAGTTGAGGATTATCGTAAAGCCAATCTTGAGGAGATGTGTACTTGTGAGACTGTACTTAAGAATATCAACAACATTGGTTTGCTGTACGATATTGAGAGCATTGTGCGTCGCAACAATGAGATGTCAGGCAAGTTTTTGCTTGGTGATACTGCTAATTTGCTTAATAAAATCATCGACGACAGCACAGCTCCATTCATCTATGAGAAGATAGGCACGACGTTGCGTCATATTATGATTGATGAGTTTCAGGATACTTCTAAAATTCAATGGAAGAATTTCCTTCCATTGTTGGAAGACTCTGTAGCCAACGGAGGTTCCAATCTTATTGTAGGTGATCCAAAACAGTCGATCTACCGTTGGAGAAATGGTGATTACAGCATCATAGAAGATGTTGTTAACCATGATGATCTCTATCCTGTTAATGAGCAGATGGACACTAATTACAGAAGTTACAAGAATGTGATTAGTTTCAACAATGCTATCTTCAAAAGCTGTATTCCTTATATTCCTGAAGGCGACGCTACTATTCACGACCAGATTCAGAATATCTACGAGTTGGCAAGCCAGAAACCAAAGTCGGATAAAGATGGATATGTGAAGTATCAAATTGTGAAAAGTGAGAATGGGGAGAAGTCTGACGAGGCTATTCTTCATGCTATGGTGGAGCAGATAAAAGAGTTGAAGAGTCTTGGAATAGAGGAGAAAGACATAGCTATATTGGTTCGTAAGAATGGTCAGACAGCCAAGATTGCGAAGTATTTGTCGGACTTGAAGGATACTGGGGAATTACCAAAAGATGAGTTTAACATCGTATCCAGTGAGGCATTCCGTCTTGACAATTCTCTATGCGTCAACATAATTATGAATGCATTATGCTTCATAAGTGATCCTCATAACGATGTGTATGAACATCGTTTGTATCTTGATTATATCCAGTTGAGTGGAAAGATTATTGATAAAGATAATGATGAGTTCAGTGGATTAGGTAAAAAGGATGAAAAGACAGGTGTAAAGGGAGAATTGGGTATCAAATATAAGATTCTCAATACATCCACTCTCCCACTCTACGAGATGATTGAGGAGATTTATTTCATTCTTGGACTTGATAAGATAAAGGACAATGGAGTCTATATGCAGTTGTTCTTGGATAAAGTGAACACCTTCATCAACAGAAAATCGTCTGATCTAAATACATTCATCAAATACTGGAATGATAAACTATGTGGAGCTACATTGTCGTCGAGCAATGAGAGCAACGGAATGCGTGTGCTTACTATCCACAAGTCGAAAGGATTGGAGTTTAAGACTGTGATTATTCCGTTTGCTAATTGGGATATTGAGGACACAAAGAATGATAATATTCTTTGGTGTGAGGCTAATAAAAGCCCTTACAACGATATCTCATTGCTTCCAATCAATTACAGCAAAAACTTACAGAACACCATTTTCAAGGAAGAATACGATTGTGAGAAGGCACAGATGTGGATTGATAATATCAACTTGCTTTATGTGGCTTTCACTCGTGCGGAGGCGAATTTGATAATATTCTCGCCAGAGCCATCAAAGAGTGATGACGGTTCAAAAAAGGTTAACGCACTTTTGTCGAACATCTTTTCAAATAAGGCTAAAGCAATGAGCGACGACGATACAAAACTGTTGGCTGAACATTGGAATGAGACTGATTTGAAATTTGAGTACGGAGTGTTGAGTAAGGTTGAAGATAAGGTTAAAACAACTGATAACGAGTTGAAAAAGCCAGCAGAAAAGAGTACGTTGGATTATGTGAATTATAGAATCAATAGTGAAGGAAAATCGTCTGCAATACAATTCCGTCAGTCTGATATGAGTAAGAGATTCTTAAAGGATCCTGAAAATTACGGTTCTAAAAATGAAGATCAGTCCATTAACAACTTTATGGAGGCAGGAAAGTTGAAACATGCTATTTTCTCTGATATTCATACCATTGAAGATGTTGAGAAAGCAGTGAAAAAACAGGTATTTGCTGGTGTTTTGTCAAAAGATAAGATGGATGAATACACATCGGAAATCCGTAAACACATTGAGAGTGCTCCGTCAGAATGGTTTGATAAGTCGTCGAAAGTTATCAATGAACGTGCTATTTTGATGAAGCAGAGAGACTCCAAAGGCAAAATCAATATTGAGAATAAGCGTCCGGACAGAATAGTGATGGTGGATGGTAAGATTATCATCGTCGACTATAAGTTTGGAGAAAAGAATAATAAATACAAGGATCAGGTCAATGAATATGCCGATTTGATTAAAAAAATGGGTAACGATAATGTGGAAGGATACTTGTGGTATGTTGAGCAGGGAGATATAGAAAAATGCTGAATGTCCCCGAACTGACATTCGGGAAAAAGTAGGTTGATGCCCCAATCGAACCGTGGATACGGTTCATATATTCCTAGCCCATGGTTGATTCCGACGAAGCGGAGCGAGGAGGAAGCTAACGTGGGCACGGGGTAAATTCACAATTCATAATTGTCGGTATGTGCCGACAGAGGTGTTCGATCCGACGTTGGATTATATTTCGTAGAGATGCACGGACGTGCGTGTAATGGTTAAAAATTTGCTGTCTCAAACATCTTCCTATATGTTTCTGCCTTCTTATCCAAACTCAATGGATATGCTCTAGAAGATGACGGAAGGCGGTACAAAATTACATTTTTTCGTAACTGAATATAGTTACCAACCGTCGGCATTTCAGAAAGTGATAATTGCTTAACTATATTCTCTGTGGCTTTTTCTCCCGTCGTCACCACTACCCTACAATATGGTATTTTCTCCAACAATGCATTGATGTCAGTGTATTTTATCACCTCTAAAAACTTGTCAGAAGCATTATCTTTTAGACGTTTCACAGCTTCGGCAGTATCGTAATATCCGATGCCTTTTTCTTGTAGAAAATCCACAATCAAATCAAGTTTGAAACTCTTTGATTCGACATCTACAAAGTGATTTTTATCTCCGAAGAAGAGTAAACCTATGATTCTCCAATGGTCGTTTATGAAATTTGGGTAGAAGAAATCCATGCTCCAACGTTTACGTTGAGGAGGAAAACTTCCTAAAAAGAGAACTTTAGTTTCTTCAGGAAGGAAAGGAAGTAGAGGATGATACTCTACTTCAGAATTTGAACGTTGGATATTATTGATGTTTAGAAAATTCATTCAAATCACTTTTTGCAGTATATTCCACATTTTTAATGCTCGCCCTTCGGACTCGCATTAGAGAGTGGGGTTAGGGCGTTCCGCCCTTAACAATCCTCCCTTTTGGACAACTTATACAACAAACCTACTTTTTTGCAGCTGTTTTTTTCTTTGCAACTGGTTTAGAAACAACCATATTTTCATTCACTACTGCACGTACACTTCTTCCAGCAAAACGTTTATTGCCTCTCCAGTCAATGAAGTAGTTAGCAAAGCAAAGGAAATATGACCCGTTCATGGTGTTCTTGAAGAGTGAAGAAGACCAGTAATATCCTTCGTTGTGTGCTGTGGAATTACCATTATCTGAGATATACCCTGCCGCTGGTAAAAATATAGTGTTTTGATTCTTTTTGGAGTGTCCTATACGTCCTGCAACTCCTGTACTGTCAAAATTATTTGTCCACTCCCAAGAGCAATTATCTAACAATTCTTGTATTTCTTTGGATGTAGGCATACGCCAGGCACTACCCCAGTTGGCCGTAGCAGCATCGTCTACTTTTTCCAATGTTGTTTTGTTGTCGACTTTACCTTCTCCTACTTTGGTGCAATACTTAGTCATGAATTGACCATTGTCTTTGCCCCATTTATAGTTTTCCCATGTACATTCTTTCTTTGGTTCTGTTTCACCCCAGGCAAAATAATCACCATATTCAGTTGGTTTAGTTGCTCCGACGTTGCATGTAGCCCATAGTCTACCGCTTGGTAATTCAAGATCTACGTAATCATGATCACGTACGTTTCCGTTTATTGTTTGTGCAAAAGATTGAATGCTAAATGTGATTAATAGGACTACCAACGAACAAATTAACCTTTTCATTATAATTATATATCTTATTATACTTTTCAACTGCAAAAATACGTTAGAACAAATATGTCTCCAAATTTTGCGTGATATTTATTGAGTTAGGTCTTTATAACCTCTTTGTATTTACAAAAAAAGACGGGGAATAACCCCGTCTTTAGTAATGTATCTTTGCGATTTGTTATTTCTTGTGGTAGTTGTTAAACTCTTCCTTGACGCTATTGAAGATTTCCTTTACTTTCTCAATCTTCTTTGCTTTGAAAGCGTTTGATCCACAGAACGCATAACCCTGGTTAAGATCACCTTTGAATGCGTTGTAAAGAGCTGCGACGATACAGTATGGACTATTCTTTACGTCACAAGTCTTGATACAGTGACATAGACATTTCTTAGGTTGAGTCTCACCACCCTTCACTCTTTCAATGAAGTCGTTGTGGATAGCACGACCTGGCATTCCTACAGGACTCTTGATGATCTCAATATCCTTCTCGTTTGCCTTTAGATAAGCTTCTTTGAACTCTCTTGAAGCGTCACACTCTTCAGTAGTAACGAAACGTGTTCCCATCTGCACACCTGAAGCTCCACACTCCATGATACGAGCCATATCTTCACCTGTGTAGATACCTCCACCTGCAAATACCGGAATGTTCTTCTCGCTGCTGTACTCCTTGGCAACCTCAACTACCTCTGGAACTGTCTTCTCTAGTGAGAAATTCTCATCGTTGATTTCGTTTTCCTTATAACCAAGGTGTCCACCTGCTTTTGGACCCTCAACAACGATTGCATCTGGCAAGTAGTTGTACAAGCTCTTCCATTTTGAGCAGATAATCTTTGCTGCACGTGCCGACGATACGATTGGAACAAGCTTAGTCTTGCTTCCTTCCTCAAGGAATGATGGCATGTTAAGTGGTAGACCAGCTCCTGAGAAGATGATGTCAGCCTTCTCCTGGATGGCTGTCTTTACCATGTCAGCAAAGTTAGACATTGCTACCATCACATTAACGCCGATGATACCGCTTGTCTTCTCTCTTGCCTTACGTATCTCCTCCTTCAAGCCATAGATGCTGGCTTTCATGTAGTTCTTGTCAAAGTTATTGTAGATTAATCCAAGTCCGGCACTTGAAATTACACCTACTCCACCCTCGTTAGCTACTGCTGATGCTAAGCCTGAAAGTGATATACCTACTCCCATTCCACCTTGAATGATGGGAGTTCTTAGTGTCAAATCTCCGATTTTTACAGAATCCATAGTGATACTTTTAATCTTTCGCAAATATTCCACAAAAGACCGATTTCTAAATTTTCTGCAAAAGTAAGGAATTATTTGGTTTTTTATTGATTTGTTAATTACCTTTTTTAATAGTAATAGATAAAATGATTAATTTATTTGATGTAATAAATATTTGTGTTCTATAACAGTTGACATATACAAAATGTGTACTTAAATACTAACTTTTTTACAACATTTGTACTAAACATCTAAATTTTGAATGCCTCAATATAAGGATCGCAAAGGGTGGTAGCCCTTGCCTTCTTCTCAAGCGTGAGCCGTAGGCGAGCACATAGAAAAAAGAGCGTTTATCCTATTTTTTCTCCATCTTTATTCATTTTGCAACTTGATTGCATAAACTTTACCCTATTTTTGCAGTAATTTCCATAAGGCGTGAATTTTCGTGTCTATACATAAAACTAATTATTCTATGCGCAAGACGTTATATTTAGCTATATCTCTACTGTTATCAGCTTCTTTGGTTGGTTGTCACAATCATAACCATGCTGGCCATTCTCACGATCACGAACACTCAGAATATGAGGAACATCATGATGACGAAGACGAAAACGAAAACGAAGACGAAGACGAAAACGAAGACCATGATCATGATGGACATGACCATAATAGCGAAGATAAAAAACGGAATATAGCAAATGGACATTCGCATAATGAGGACTTGCATAACGAGGATGAGGAAGGTCACAAGAAACATGAGGGTGAAGTTCACTTGTCAGATGCTGAATTTAAGTTGATATCTACTGAGACGGCAACGTTTTCTGAGTTCTCCCACGTCATCATGGCTACTGGTGAAATCCTTCCAACTACTAAAGGTGAGGCTTCTGTGGTGTCTCCTTTTTCTGGTATCGTTACTATCGCTCAAGGTGTGACAATGGGTGGAAAGGTTTCAGAAGGTCAGGTGATGTTCAATATCAGTACCAACGTGGGTGAGTCTTCTGATTTGGTTGAAAAAGCTACTATTGAGCTTGAGGCTGTACGCAAGGAATATGAGCGTGACCTTAAGTTGAATGAGGAGAAAATCGTGTCTGAAAAAGAGCTAAATGAGTGTAAGGAGCGTTACGAGCAGGCTAAAGTCAGACATGCTAACCTTGCTTCAAAAATCTCTTTTGGTTCTGCTACTTCTAAAAGCCAGATATCTGGTTTCGTAAAGAATATAAATGTTTCCGACGGTGCTTATGTCAACGCCGGTGAGCAACTTGCTGTTGTCACTCAGAACGATAAACTGATGCTTAAGGTGAAGCTTCCACAGCGCTATCAGAAGAATGCGTCGAGCATCAAGACTGTCAAATTCCGCACTGCATACGCTCCTGATGTATTTGCTCTCGACAAGATGGCAGGCAAACAGGTGAGTCAGGCTATCACTACTGCTGACGGTGGCTACTACATTCCCCTACTCTTTGAGTTCAAGAATATCAACAATGTGATGTCTGGAACAAGTGTTGAGTGCTATGTTGTGACTAAACAAAAGAAGAATGTCATAACTGTTCCTAACTCTGCTATTGCTGAGGATCAGGGTGTTGCTCAGGTGTTTGTGAAGAAGCATGAGGATGCATTCAAAAAACAGTTTGTGACTCTTGGTGAGACAGATGGAGAGCGTACTGAGATTATAGATGGTCTACGTAGCGGCGATATCGTGGCTACGTCGGATGTCGCCCGTCTGCATCTTGCAGCGTCGTCGAACGCTATTCCAGCACATACTCATAACCATTAATAACGGGAATCATTAATAATGGGCAGGTACGAGACCTGCCCCTACTACAATTCGATATGTTAGAGAAAATCATACATTCATCACTCACTCACAGAATCTTTGTGATTCTCTGTGCGGTGGTTCTTACTATCTACGGTCTCTACTCTGCTCACGAAGCAGAAATAGATATTTTCCCCGACTTGAATGCACCTACTGTCGTTGTGATGACTGAGTGCGGAGCGATGAACACTGAGGATGTTGAGGCTCTTGTCTCCTACCCTATTGAATCGTCTCTTTCTGGTGCAAGCGGTATCAGACGAATTCGTAGTACATCCACTGATGGTCTTTCTATCGTGTGGGCTGAATTTGATTGGAGCACAGACGTGCTTGTGGCTCGCCAAACTATCTCCGAGAAACTACCGGAGCTTTCTTCCAATCTTCCTGCTGAGGCTGGTCAACCTGTGATGGCTCCACAGTCGTCTATCATGGGTGAGATTTTCATTGTGGGTTTGCAAGCCGACTCCACATCTTTGATGGATCTCCGCACGTCGGCTGATTTTGAACTACGTCCTCGCTTGATGTCTATCTCTGGTGTGGCTGGTGTCACTGTGATTGGTGGCGACGTGAAGGAGTATCAGATTGAGTTGGATGAACTTAAAATGCAACACTACGGTATCTCAATCGCTGAGGTGACTGAGTCTCTAGAAGGTATAAATCAGAATGTTAACGGTGGATTCACCACTCGTCATGGTACGGAATATTCCGTAAGATGTGTCTGCTCCACTCGTGACACTGCCCTACTTGGTTCGGCTTTCATTGCTAAACGTGGCAACTATTCCGTCACTCTTTCAGACATTGCTGAGATTCATGTGGCCCCACGTTTTCCACGTATTGGAAAGGCATCAATCAAGGGTAACGATGCGGTGCTTCTTACTGTCACTAAACAGCCAGGAGCCTCAACTCTCGACCTTACTGAAGAGATTGAGAAGACGTTGGAGATTTCCAAACTCTCTCTGCCTGCCGACGTGAAGGTGCAGACAAATATTTTCCGTAGTTCGGATTTCATCAACAGAGCCATCGACAATGTGAAGAGCTCTCTTTACGAAGGTATCTTCTTCGTGGCAATCGTCTTGATTCTCTTCCTTGCCAACTTCCGCACAACGGCTATCTCATTGATTACGTTGCCAATATCGGTGTTGACATCTATCTTGGTGTTAAAACTGATGAATCTTGGCATCAACACAATGAGTCTTGGAGGTATCGCCATCGCCATCGGTTCACTCGTCGACGATGCTATCGTGGATGTGGAGAATGTGTGGAGGCGAATAAATAGTAATGCCGACGGTGCTAAAAAATCCATAATCAACGTGATAGAAGAGGCGTCAGGTGAGGTGCGTGTGCCAATCCTCAACTCTACTCTGATAATCATCGCAAGTTTCTTGCCACTGTTCTTCCTTTCAGGTATGGAGGGCAAGATGCTTATTCCGCTTGGAATAGCATTCATCGTGGCGTTGGCAAGTTCAACAGTCGTGGCGTTGACGTTGACTCCTGTATTGTGTAGTTATTTGTTGAAACCACGTAGAGACGTGGCGTGCCACGTCTCCGAAAATAAAGACGGGGCGTGCCCCGTCTCTACAGATTCCAAAGAATCGTGGTTATCACAACGTCTTAAGAATGGATATGCAAAGGTTCTAAACTGGGCTCTTGGCAGCAAGAAATTGATTCTTGCGTTGTCAGGCGTCGCTCTCGTCGCAGCGATAATTGCAATGTGCACATTCGGTTCAAACTTCCTTCCTCCATTCAACGAGGGATCGCTAACAATCAATATCAGCACGCTTCCTGGAACATCACTTGACGTGAGCAACGAGATGGGTTTGGAGGCTGAAAAGATGCTTATGGAGATTCCAGAGGTGATTACTGTGAGCCGCAAGACAGGTCGTGCTGAGAAGGACGAGCACGCACTCGGCACAAACGTGTCGGAGATTGAGGTGCCTTATCGTCTTAGCGACAGAAGCAAGGATGAGATGATGGAGGATGTGCGACACAAGTTGAGCCACATCAAGGGAGCCAGCATAGAGATTGGTCAGCCTATCTCTCACCGTATCGACGCGATGCTTTCCGGAAGTCAGTCGGCAATCGCAGTGAAGATCTTCGGTGCTGAACTGCCTAAACTTGAGCAGATTGCTGGTATGGTGAAGGAGGAGATGCAGGAAGTCGACGGAATTGCCGACGTCAACTCAGAGCAGATGACTTTCCGTCCACAACTTAAAATCACTCCACGTCGTGAGATGCTTGCTGAATACGGCATCACGCAGAAAGAGTTGGCTGAGTTTATCACCGTCAAACTATCCACAAAAGAGGTGGGAATGGTGAGAGAAGAGAATAAGAGTTTTGAGATCAAACTGATGTCGAAGAAGCATACAGGAGAGATTGGCGACATGCTTATTCCGTCGGCAAAGGGAATGATTCCCCTATCCTACGTCTGCAATATCAGTTACACATCAGCACCGTCGACAATCAACCGAGAGAACGGAAGCCGACGAATCATAGTGTCGGCTCAGCAGAATGGCCGTGACCTTGAATCCATCGTCAACGATATCAAGAAGAATGTGTCAGAGGCAGTGGAATTGCCAGAAGGTTACTGGATAGAGTATAGTGGACAGTTTGAGAGTCAGCAGAGAGCCACACGTACATTGTCTGTAACATTGATAATCTCGTTGGTAATCATTGTGCTGTTGCTAAAGAAACAGTTTGATAGTTGGAAGACATGTGGATTGATCTTGAGTGCATTGCCACTTGCTTTGGTGGGTGGAGTAGTGAGCATTCTAATCACAGGTGGAGTGGTAAGCATTCCGTCGGTAATCGGATTCATATCATTGTTTGGAATCGCCACACGTGGAGGAATGCTGTTGATTGCAGAGTATGAAAAACGTGAAAAAGAGGGTGAGACGTTGGAGAAACAGATAGTGGAGGGTAGTGCAGCCCGACTAAACCCTATCCTGATGACAGCATTAAGTTCAGCCCTTGCATTGATTCCGATGATTATCGCTGGAGATAAACCAGGAGCAGAGATACAGTGTCCGATGGCACAGGTAATTCTTGGAGGTCTGCTCACATCAACAATTCTATCATTGATTGTTATTCCGATATTGTATCATTGGATGAAGAAGAGATGAGGATTGTTAAGGGCGGAACGTCCTAACCCCATCCCAAGTGCGAGCCGAAGGCGAGCACATATAAATCAACCTCAGAGGCTCAGAGATCTCAGAGAGACTACGCATTACACATTACGAATTGTTTCAAAGCTGCTAATTAGTTCTATGAAATTTGTATAAACTTTAGATTTTACATACCTCTGACTTTAGATTTTACACCATCTAAACTTTAGATTTTTACAAATGAAAATAGAAAGAATAGCAAAAGAAGCCTTTATTACGACTTGCAAGTGGAAAGACCACGTTGGTAAAAATTCAAAAAATTTGTCCAGATTTGTTCCACTTATAGTCCACTGTCCCGACAATTCTGAATTATTCTGGCACATAGATAATCTCTCCATTTTCAAGTTCGTAGGCGATACCGACCTTTTTGCCTCGCTTGCCTTCCGTCTGTGATTGGTCTTCACTTGGTGTATACTTGTTGATTTTATTGCCGTCTTTGGTGATGATTTCCATATTTTCTTTACCTGGATTCTTTACCATTGTGAAATCATCCTGGCTAAACATTTCTGTCATGTTGAAACGTGTAACCAATGCTACCATTAAGGCTACGGCAAAGACCATCGCAACGTCGAAGAGGTTGGAGACTGTTGACATTGGATCGTCTTCCTCTTGATTCTTTAATAGATTATGTCTCATAAATCAAATTTGTTTTATCATTGTGTGCTACGGTAGCCAATCGTCTTCGACGGTTGTCAACCATAGCCTGTTAAAATAACCGTTCCACGGTATGAGGAAGCATATACCCAACCGTGGAACGGTTGTTAAATTAGCCTATGGTTGATTTTACACGAAGTGGAAAATCTACCGTAGGGGAAGGGAATACGAAATTATTTCTTCAATATCTCATACAAGTATTCCAAATTCGTCATGTCCTGCAAATACCAACGTTGCTTGGTCTGCTGAGTGACGTAACCGATTGCCGCAGCAACAAGTCCCGTAACTGTTGTAGCAAATGCGACCTGCATATTGCGTGCCATCGACTCAATATCTCCTGATGCCAATCCAGCTAAAGCGGGACCCATAGGTATCAATGTTCCCATTAAACCCATCATAGGGCCAAGTTTAGCAAGCATCTTTGATGTTGATAGATCTTTGTCAGCTGCAATCTCAAACTCGGCCAACAAACGTTGCATCTCGGCTGGTTCATCCTTTGCTGCGATGATTGATTTGATATAGTTGATGACGAGCATCTTGCTTTTCTTTGGCAGACGTTCAATCACTCCGTCGACATTATTATGTGTCACACCTGTCAATGCTTCACGCACTTGTGAGGCTGATTTATGAATGGCAAGATACTGTCCGAAGAAGCTTCCAATGAGCATTAGTGAACGGATGAAGAGTAGAATCAAAATGATGATGACTGGGACTAATAGTCCTGTGGAGATCCAATAAAGAATATCGCTGATAATTTCCATTTTAATATATAATTTTCGTTTTTATTGATTATTTATGGTTATACCTAAGCCAGCCAATGATGCCACAAACCAAGGTGAGTGTGAAGAATGCTGCTAATGCAAGCCATTCGACTGGATCTGAGCCGTGGAATGTGGTTGTGCCATTTACCGTCGCTACGATGCCAAGTATGAGGATTAAGGATGATAGAAGGAAGAGCACTTCAAGTCGAAGGTCTTTCTCTGGCAACAACATACGTAATCCCCATGCTCCCGTCGGCATTATTATTCCGATAACTCCTGCTAATGCCCACGCAATTATAGCGAAGTCGACGCCGGGAAAGGCGTAGATGGTCTGCACCAAAGCGTAGAATAAGACGGGGAAAACGAGTATGCCTGGAAAGAAACGTAGGATGCGGTAGATCCAGATGGTGCGACGTCGCATAGGCTCTCCATACAACATCTCTCCAGAGAGAATGCAGTAGGCGATTTGCCAGAACACTTCAATCGTAAGCACCACACTCACATCCAGCATCAATGGTTGATTTGCCAACCACGCCTGAATCTCATTTCTGCTCTGCTGGATTGCCCATTCCCACGTCATCCCCACAAAGATGGAGCAGGCGGTAGTCACTACTGCCACTTGCCACCATTTTAGAAAGGTCAGTTTTATCCAGGTGTTGAGAAACACCAGCACCATCAGAACAAGAATTATCGTCTCCATATTATACCTCTTCTTCTGCTTTACGACGTTTGCGCACCACAACAAGTATGATAATCAGCACCACGATGGCTATGCCGATCACTACCGATGTCGTTACGAGTGTGGTTGATGTCTCCGCTGAGTCCATCAGTGTCTCTTTTTTTAGTACGGTTCCAGATTTCTGCTCCTGCTCATTCTGCTGAGAGAAATTTTGTTGTAGCTCAAGTTGTCTGTCGCAAGCCTGCTGTTGGATTTTATCCAACTGCTGTTTCTGGGCGTCTGTAGCGTGGAAATAACCTTTGTCCGCTGCTTGGAGCATCGACGTCGCCATCTGCTCCATAGCGGCAGGATTTTGTTGGCTGATAAACTGGTCAATGCCTAACTCAAATTTGTCATTCACGTAGACATCATAGATTTCCTGCCACATCTCTGGGTCGATTGTCGACTGACGTGTAACGCTCCAACCGTATGTGTTCTGAACTATCTCAGCGAAACCAGCGGCTGATGAGGCTCCTCCTTTCATCTTCTCTTTGATGTAAGTAGGGTTGAAAATAGTCGCACGACTTTCCACTCCAACAGCCTCCTTAAGTTCCTGCATACGGTTGTGATTACGGTTGCGGTAGTCTGCCATGTAAGCCTCTGGCTCTTTACCAGTGACCTCTGTAACAGCAAGGTTGATTCCTCCCATAAACTCATATACGTGGTCAAGAGAAAGAGCTCCCCAAGTGTTTGATTGACGTGGCTGAGTTACTACATCTGTACGAGTAAGTGCTGCTGCAAACGCTGCTTTACTATGTTTTTCCCAACCTTCTGCACTACCGTAGAATGCTCCCATGTTGTTCATATAAACCTCTGCAATCTCACTTGTGTTCTGCCATCCACCTTGACTCTGCACCATACCCTGTATGCCAGTGCCATAGTTGCCATCCACACCTCCGAAGACGCGGAATGATGCCATCTCACGTGCCTCCTTAGGTGATAGTCCTTGTGCAGTCAAATACTGCTCTGATTCAAGAACTCCTGCTGCAACTTGATTCTCAAACTTATCATCTTTAGCAGCTGCAGCCATACTCACAGCACGGTTGATAAGATACAATCGTGATGCGGCAAGATCACGTAGCTGGCCAGAAGTCTGAACCACCACGTCGATACGAGGGCGACCAAGTTCCTCACTTGGAATTAGGCGAATATCTGTCACACGACCGAAAGCATCGCGGATTGGTTCAATACCAAGTAGGTAGAATATCTGTGCGATAGAAGCACCCTCCGTCTCCACGAATTCTGAACTCCATAGAGTGAAGCTAACTTTGCGTGGAATGCTGTCGTGATGAGTCTTGCGATACATCTGGATTGTGCTCTCTGCCAATGCTTTACCTTTTTCCCAAGCCTGTGCACTTGGAGTATTCTCGGCATTCACACCATATAGGTTTCTACCTGTTGGCAATGTGCGTGGATTGCTCACCACATCACCGCCTGTCGACGGTGCTGTATATCCGCCGTTAAGGGCATTAAGTAGTGAAGACATCTCTGCTTCTGGAGCCTCAACCAAACCTTTGCGATAGTTTTGCACATTCTCAATAGTGTGGCAAACCTCCATAATGGCATGGCTCTCGTTCTTTTCGGCTTCAGTGTAGTGAGGCATGAATTGCTCTATCATCTCCTCCATACTCTTTCCTTGTCCCTCGTCGGCATTTTTTAATCCCATTGAGATTGCCATTTTTTTAAGAGCCGACGATGATGCTCCCATCATCTTTGCCATAGCTAATGCCTTACGTGGATCCATATCCTTACCAGCCTCTTTCATCTTGGCGATCTTGGCTGAATCCGTTGTCGACGATATATCGTCGACAACGGGGGCTGGTTTTGCCTTTTTCTTCATAGATCCCATCATTTGCATCATCGCCATCATATCCATTGGTTTGGTATCTTCCTCCACCTTTTTAGCCTTAGCCAATTGGTCGGGAGTGATATGAGCCAAACGGCATACCAATGCATCGTCGGCTTTCAATTCTCCTTTTAACAACTGGTTGACTAATGTGCGTGCTGGCTGAAGATACTGGCGACTGAATTGCGACTGATGTTTCTCAATATCCGAGTTGACGCGTCCCATCTGTTTGTCAAGAGCCAAAAGACTGTATACGATTGGATCAGTAGCCATAGCCACAACTGACGATGTGATGCGGACATCTTCATATGGTACACCCAAAGTGTAAAGCTGACCAGTCATCTTTTCGTTTATGATCTCCTCAGCAAACTGCTCAACGCGTGAGATTTCATGCTCAGTCCAGATGTTAGTTTCTGTTGAATCCAAACGCAAATCACGATGAATGCCCATCTCCACAGCAATTTTCTTCACTTTGGTAGCATTATCATCGGACGACTTGGCTCCGTATTGCTCAAGAGCAGAAGTCAAATCTTTGTATTGATTGCGAAGTTCACTCTCCATAAACGGAGCCGTTAGATGGCTTTGTATTCCAGCATACGTGCGTCGTTTGGCAATCAATGCCTCTCCCACATTGCCTATAGTGTAGATGTAGAAATGAGGCAGATGTCCGACCATCTTGTCTGGCCAATCCTCACTCGACAATGCCACCTGTTTGCGTGGAGTGTATTCCAAACCTCCGTGTGTGCCGAAGTGAATCAACGCGTCGGCTTGGAAATCCTCACGAATCCAACGATAAGTTTCCTGGAATGCTTTAGGTGGTTCCTGTCCTGTACCGTGTACAATTGCAAATGTGTCAGAGCCTTCGCCAGCCATTGGTTGAGGCATAATTTGTATGTTGCCAAAATCCTTCTGGCTCAAACGGAAATCTTCAACTTTTGCTGGTAGATTATCCACTTTATAGCCTTCTGACTTAAGTCTCTTCAAAAGATTGTAAAGCGACGGAATACCTTCCAAACCAGATGCTGATAGTGTATTCTGTGTTGGATTGCCAAAGTAGACGATGGCAATCTTCTTCTCATTGTTTGGTTTCGTTTTTAGGTTGATGTAGCCATTCAATGTCTTGACGAATGTCTCCAATCTGTCTGGAATAGTGTAAACCTCACGAAGTCCATCATCATTCATTCGTTGAGCGAAAAGCACGTAGGGGCGGAGAGCACCGTCGACCTCGGGCATCACCAAACTTTGTGATAGGAATCCGCCTTGCATTCCCTGCTTGTCAGTCATCCACTCGTCGAATAGGGTATTGACATTAAGTGGAGAGAACAATGGAATATTCCTCATTTTTAGGTATGACACCATAGCATCACCCATACGTCCGTGAGCGAAGTTGACTATTGCTGCTGGAGCGATGCTGTCGAGGATATCCATATCGGAACGAGGATTGACATTTGAAAGGATATAGACGGTATGTCCCTCTTTTTCGAGTGCAGCACACAAATCGTAAGGTGAACCCATTGCACCTGTCAGGATGATATGTTTGCCATCAAGAGACAAATTGTGCTGCTTGAGATATGCCTCATAATTAGTCACACTTTGAAATCCTAACTCTTCGTTTTCAGGATCATCTAAATCACTATGGCTTAATAAATAGCGACGTGGAGGCACGACTGAATCGATAGTGCCCAAGCAGATCTTTTTACCGTCGACGTAGGTGCGGACATAGTTGAGCATTGAGCGATAGTTCACTCTGCTTCCACCGTTCAAATAGACTTTAAGTGTGTCGGCTGTTGTGCTATCCACACCTACAATGGCGTTGGCTGGATTAGTTGCCATGGTAGTTAGGATAGGGTGGCCCAACAATGCTGCCATCTCAATATGGTCTCGCTGCTCTTCTGTGATTCGTAGGCCCATACCATTGATGAAGACCATGTCATACTTATCAATCTCATTCACTCGGTCGAGAGGCAACTCCTCCAGTGAGATCATCGGATTGTCGTTGGCTTTGTTGATTACTCCAAGTTGCAATGACTGATAGTTGATAAACGCAACTCGTGTGCTTGAAAACCATTTGTTATAAACACTCACAAGGGCAACCACCACAATGATGGCTGCCAATGAAAGCAATACAATTTGTTTAATTCCCTTTTTATCTTTCATTTTCAATTCTTGAATAATCTGTCAATATCTATGGATGCTCCTACGCTGTATGTACGACCAATGGTCATAGGTGAACTATAGCTGTAGAACTCTGGAATGAAATTGAAGAGGTTGTCGACGGTGAAGTTGACTTTGATTCCCTTCCAAATTCGTTGTTGTAACATAAGTTTCCAGAGTGTATAACCAGGATCAGCTGTTTCGGATTGTTGTTGAGGCTTACCTTGATGGTTACCACTCAAACCTACATTTAAGCCATAGTGTCGTGCAAACTGGTGATCATAATCTATACGCCATGTCATAGAGTGGGAACGTGGCTGAGTGAAGTAACTGCCTAAAGCAGCACCGTCGGCATGCATGAAAGCATAGCTATATTTGAGACCCATTCCAAATTTCAATTTGTACTGGAATGAGAAGTCCACTCCTGTCACTGTCACTCCATCCTCATTGCTATACAATGAACTTGTCATGGCTTTACGTGTCACACCATTTGCGTCTACATATGAGTATGTATCTTTATTTGAATCATAAGAGATGGATGGATCATCCTTCTCAACCTGATATCCACCTCGTTCAAAGCTTTCATCCACTACCCAATATTTAGCTACTGAGCTGACTTTCTTGTCGAAGATATTGCAGTAGCCAGAAGTGGTGATGTTATATGAACCGTCGAAAATATTATCATTATCTATACGTCCGAAATGCTCAAGAGAAAGATTGAAGTTGTTGCTTCTTTCAGGATCAAGTTCGGGATTACCACAGATGATGTAACCCATATTACCCATGTCGAACTGCATATACATCTCCTTCAATGTAGGGGCACGGAATCCTCCGGCATAACTTGTACGAAGCGACACTTTGTTCCATTTGTACATTGCTGCCAAACGTGCGGTAACGGCATTTTTATGAGATGCAGAGAAGTGATCGTATCTTGCACTTCCGATAAAGTTAAGACGCTTAGTTGCTTTGAAATCCAACTGAGCAAAGGCGTCGCAAGTGCTCTGCTCATGTGCGGCGTTATCCAAAAACTGGTATGTTGACAAGTAGTCGTGCATATAATCAGAACCCAATGTCAAGACATGATCTTTGATTGCCTGATTATAAAGCAAGTGAATAGTATTTTGTGTGTTTACGTAATCGTGATCGTGAGTACGTGTACCATCAGGCTGAAAATTAGCTTTATCGTACTTATCGTAAGCATACGAAGCCTCCAAATTCTGGTTTTTATTCCAGTTGTACACACCTTTCAAACCACCGCTATAACCATGGAAATGGTATTCATAGGTATCACGGTAATTCTCACGATAGAAGTAGCTACCACGACCTATGAATTTCAAGTGGTCGTTGGCAGTAAAGGTTAGACGTTCCTTCACATTGTGATTCTTATTTCCATAAAGACGGCTTAGTTTAGATTTTGATGCAGGCACTTCACGTCCTTCCAATACAGCTTGAGCTTTTTCCAGTGCCGACGGTTCATCTGTAGGCAAATTGATATTGTCTATTTTTGTACGTTGGTAACTGGTCTGGCTGTTCCATTTCTTCACATTAAATGAGACGCTGGCTCCATCTCTCCACTCATTACCCATGCTGTTGTAGCGAGAGTTGATATTTGCAGTCCACGGTTCACTGCTTTCACGACTGATGATATTGATGACTCCTCCCACAGCGTTGCTTCCGTACAAAGCCGACGATGCTCCCTTCACAATCTCAATACGTCCAGCGTTGTCAAGATTCAAACGATTGTAGTCGATGTTATCCATTGTTTCTCCGGCCATACGCTCACCATCCACAAGGAAAAGGACAGCGTTGCCTCCGAATCCACTCATGTTAAGAGATGTCTCTTGGCTCATTGCAAAACCGAACTCCACACCGGGCAACTCTTGTGCCAACATATCCTGGATATTAGTAGCGTCGGTCTTTTTGATATCGTCAAGATTCAATAGACGAGTAACTACTGGCACATCTTTAAGTGGTTTTGGAGTCATTGTCGCAGTCACAACGACCTGCTCCAAACTTGTCATATCCTCAGCAAGACGTACATTGTAGTGCATTTCGTTGTGAGAATCTGTAATAGTCACTTTATGTGGAATAAATCCTAAGTAAGAGACCTTCAAATGGCATTTTCCAGGCATCACCTTTAGTTCGTAGTTACCTTTGTTGTCAGTAACAGTTGCAGCGTCTTTCTGGCCGTCAGCTGTTACGTAAGCACCAACTAATGGTTCACCTTGCTCATCGGTCACCTTTCCTGTAATGACTCTGTATTCTGCCAGTGCCAGAGTCGACACGGCAGTATACATAGTCAAAAATATCAATCTCAATCGTTTCATCACCCTTGGTTACCTGATTTATTTCTTCTCTCCCTTGAAAGAAACATTCATAGCCATAGGCATCTTACCGTACTTCAGACTGTAAGTGACAGCTGCTGTGTTGCCAGAGACAACAACCGCTACGTTGTTGAAAGAGTAAGCCTTCTCAACATCGTTCACCATCACACTTCCTGAGACAGTCTCTGCTGAGGCTGAGTAGACGCCAGAAGCTGCTGTTGCCTTAAGATCACAAGTAAGAGCTGGAAGAGCCATTGCACCTGAACCAGCAGATGGAGTGACAAGCTGGATAGTGTTGTCGTCGATCTTCTTGATTGTCATCTCAACGTTTGATGTGTCGCTGCTTGTTGATACTGTCAAAATGTAATCTCCACTGAAAGTACCTGCCATGGCCTCTGCGGCTGAAACAGTTGTTGTTGTACTGTTGTTGTCATCATCGTCATCCTCACTACAAGATGCAACACATACTGACAAAGTTGCTGCGGCTACCATCATAGCCAAGAAGTTCTTAATCTTCATGATTTTTTAATTTGTTAAAAAAGTTATTATTTGTTTTTCGTTTTCGTTTTCGTTTTCGTTTTCGTTTATTTCTTATATACGATATATCCTGAAACTAAAATCAGTGTTAATAACAATCCTGAAAGGAAGACAAATAAGACTGATACTACAGAGCCAAGGAATGGTTCATAACAACGTCCTACATGTAATTCAAGTGCGAAATTCCAAAGTGACATTGGCTGGTTCTTAAGGACTTCTGGCATCTCCACCTCAAATGGTTTTGTTCCGCCAACGGTTGGATTTCCACCATACTCAAACACCACTGGTTGACCATCTGTATTCAAATCATTAGTATAGCCAGTCACAGCATGTCCACCAAGTCCATAGCCTGCTGGTTTTTTGTATGGCTCATTTGTAAACCAATCTATAATTTCTCCAGTTGAAGGATTCCACTTGAATAAGCCACTGAAACTTCCTACCAACCAATTCTCTCCTTCAGGAAGAAAGACGTTCATTCCCATTGGACTAACTTGTGGTGCGTTATTAGGAGCAATCGCTTCTGTTTGTGCATTCTTCAAATTGCTGTCGACGCAATAGAATCCTTCGCTTGTTGAAAGCAACCATTTCTGTAACTTTCCATCCCAACGTATAGCTCTTAACTTATCGTGGAAGACATTGTCGGATGCCATGGTTGAGCCAGGGACAGGAGTGTGGCGGGTCATTGCCAACGGAATCATGAAAGGTGGACGCAAGCACATTCCAGTTATGCTTAATATAAGAGTCAATACGATGAGTCCTGCACCAAGACGATTATGCCACTTGAGTTGTGACTTCATCCATCCTGCTTGCTTATGTTTCTTCTCTTTGTTTTCTGTACGACGTATTGTGATACGTAGGACGAAGAAGATGATACCAGTCAGACATAGTACGATAAGCACTATTCCCATAGCGTCAACCACAAGTCTGCCGACGATACCAAACAGATCTCCACTGTGTAGCATCCAGAAAGTCTTGAATAGAGTAGTCTGGTTAACATATTCTTCAGGCTTTATCAACTGATGCTCTGTAAAGTGATAGTCGGGAGCCACAGCCTCATATAAAGTAGAACGTGTGATTACGACTACGGTATCTGAGCCACGTAGAGCGACGTCACTGATCCTTTCATCGTTGCCTGGCAACTCCACCGTTTGCCATTGGTTTTGTTCTTTATTGTAGATGTAGGCGTCAAATAGTCCCGAGCAGAACATTGTACCGTCGCCACATTTAACCACATTCGAGATTTTGCGATTATCTATTCCTGCTGATATTCCTTTGTTGAAATCATCCCACTTTGTGAAGGTTGAATCGGTAAGCCAGATACCAGCCTGGCCCCACGTCAGAATTCTGTCGCCATTAGGCATTGTGCCTTTTATGATGGATTGATTCCAGTTCTCTATATGATATGCTTTTGGTAGCCACCATCTTGAAACCTCACAACCAGAAAACGTCTGGCGGTGGTTTAATATGATTCCACTGATACAGAATAAGATGATAAAGATTGAGAATAACAATCCTACCCACTTGTGCCAAGCACGCCATGTTAGTTTACTACGCTTCTTGTCCTTCGCTACACTCTCAGTCATTTTCAAATTTTCTCTTCAAAATTTTCGATTATCCTCTTGTTTGCCCAAAGTTGTGATGACAATTTTCATAATCGGGTTGTTCATTAAACGTTGCTGTATTTATAAACTTGTTCTTTATGGCAAAAACAAACTTTCTTTTCATCACAGTAACCTTTGGGCTAACAAGTGAATAATCATAAAAACCATTAAAACTATATTATTCTAAAACGTTGACGTTGACGTTAACGTTTTTTCCGACTGCAAAATTAGAGAGGGTGGGAAAGGTGGACAATACCCAAAAAAAGGTAAAGGATTTCATACGTTGACGATAACCTTGACGTTGACGGGGGCTTCAAAAACGGCTTTTCTATGTGAAAATATAAGGAATAATATACAACTTGACCCAAATGCCTTTTATTTTGACGCTCGCCCTTCGGGCTCGCGTTGGAGAGTAGGGTTAGGGAGTTCCGCCCTTAACAATCCTCATTTGGGATCAAATGCTATATAATTACCAAATATTATCGATAGTTCGGCTAAATCGTGTGATTTTTATGAGATTTAGCCGAACTATAAATTATACTTCGGCTAAATCTCTTATTTTTGTGACGATTTAGCCGAAGTATCGGAGCTATATCTATCTAAATTTATTAAAAGATTAGTATTATGTGTACATTTAATTTAGCAGTTGATGAAGATCTGGTGAATAATGCAAGGTCAGCATTCAAAAGTGAAGAGTTGATGACTTTATGGTTGGAAAAACAATTGTCTGATCTTCTAAGTAAGGTATCTGTGACAACGGAAGTGGAAAAACAACGAACATAAAAATGATGTGTTTGATATGGATATATTTGTGACTATATTTTTTTCTCCGCTTTGTTTAGTGGTTTATATCATTCTGTTTGTGTTGTTCTCTTTTGGAAGAAGTAATGATAATGCGTCAGAGCAGGTCAAAATCAGAGAAATTTCAGGTATTTTTCTTTGGGCTTCATTCGGGTTGATAGGTGTTATGAGTTATTCCCATTACATTGGTCAGAACCGTTTGAAATCTTTTATGGAAGATTGTTGGTACTTATTGTTCCCAATTACATCATTTCTTAGTTTGTGGGGCATAAAGAGAGCAAAGCAGTCGTTGAGTTTGATTGAGAATGGTGAGAGAAGTAAACAAAAAATAGGATTCAATCCAAATTTCAGATTGGTTGTGTTTTGGATTCTGTTTGGTTTATCCATTGTCGGATTAGTTCTGTCTGCATTTTCCAGTGTTGTGTAAAAATAAAAGGAGACTGTGTTTTTTAAGTTTCTTAAAGTATGAAACTTCACCTTATTATTTGTATTTAATCAGTTAGTTGCAACCCATTTGCAATCTCTATTCACTATCTTTGCACAATCAATACCTTATACCTACTAATTGGTATGAATCATCATTTTTGGGTATTGGGTATATTCGAATGCTGCAATACTTTTGCAATCGAAAACAATACCGAATAATAAGTAAATTTTTTGAGACAATGAAGTTTCTTTTGACTACTGTTCTTTCTGCTATCGCTGCATTTTCTATGGCTAAGGAGATGCCATTTCCAAATGTTATAGCGGCACTTGATAACTATAATCCACAGATTCAGACGGCTCGTGCAAAGATAGAGAGTAATCAGTATGCAATGCGTGTGGAGCGTAATCTTGATGATCCGACGGTGGAGTATTTGTTGATGGCTCCAGGTAGTGCTAATGATATGGAACTTGTTGTCAGTCAGGAATTTGCCTTCCCTACAAAATATGCTAGAATGAAGAAGGCAGAGAAACTTGCTTACAAGCGCGACTCATTGGAGTATGAAGTTACACGTAGGGAGGTTATCGCGTCGGCTTACGATATCTGTGCGGAGATTGTCTATCTCAACCAGATGTTGGAGATGGATTCCATGCGTTACGAGATGTCCCGCGTCAACTATGAGAAACTAAAAAAGGGATTGGAAGAGGGAAAGTATAATATCCTTGAAGCTAATGATGGTCAGGTGGAGATGATTACTGCTTTTTCTAATTATAGTAATACACGTCGCACACTCAGTGAAAACTATCTTCAGTTGAACGCTTTATTGGGAAACAATACAAAAATTCAGATCACCGATAAAGAATACCCAAAAAATCTAAAGGAGTGTAGCAGAAAGTGTAATATAATGGACCAGTTGATTGCTGTTGAGGCTGAAATCAACGCTGCACAGATGAAAGTTGCAAAAGCAGAGTCGCATCCAAGTTTGACTGCTGGATATAAAATGGTGAGATCAGGTGAGACAGCACACGGATTCATAGTTGGTTCGTCAATTCCGATTTTCTCAGCTAAGGGAAAGAAACAGGTGGTGGAGGCAGAAGGCACCGTCGCCAACCTTGAACTTCATCAGCGTGCGGCTGAACTTGACGCGTCGATCAGCAATGAGTTGAACCGTTTGGAGGAGTTGGTGAAACTTACGAGTATGTACGACAAGGATATGTTCAATCAGTCGTTGCAGCTTCTTAAGAAGTCGTTGGAAAGTGGACGAATCACTGAAATTGAGTACGCTACCATGTGTCATACTTGGTTCGACAACAATAAAACCTATCTTGAGCAGGTTAAGGAATTGAACAAAGCATTGCTTAAAGTGAGTGTGTATTGCGAGGAATAAAGAGGATTACAAAGGGCGGAACGCCCTTGTCCTTTCAACATCGCGAGCCCGTAAGGGCGAGCGACAAATAGAAATAAAACACAGAGACACAGAGCAAACAGGGAAAATCTCTCTGCGAACTCTGTGTCTCTGTGGTTATAAATAACGATTTCAATAAAATTCTTTATCTTTGCATAGCAAATAAAAATCATCATGCAGAAACTAAAGAAAGAGGCAATTGATTTGCTTTGCCAACTAATTCGTATTCCTGCATATAGCAGAGACGAAACGGCAAAGGCTGACTTTTTGCAGCAGCATATAGAGAAGACGATGGGGTACAAAACCAACCGTCTTGACAATAATATTTGGATTCAGGCGGGTGAGATCCGTGCTGATCGTCCAACACTTCTTTTAAACGCTCATATCGACACTGTCAAGCCAGTCAACGGTTGGCAGCACGAGCCTCATAAGGATACTCATGAGGATGGCAAGATCTATGGTCTGGGCACTAACGACGACGGTGCTTCACTCGTCTCGTTGCTTTACGCTTTCTTTGTGCTATCAAAGAAGGAGCAGCCATACAACCTTATCTACGCTGCCTCTGCTGAGGAGGAGGTTTCAGGTAAGAATGGTATGGAGAAATTGTTGACTGTTCTTCCTAAGATCGACGTCGCTATCGTCGGTGAGCCAACAGGTATGCATGCGGCTGTGGCTGAAAAGGGATTGATGGTGCTCGACTGCACTGCCCACGGTAAGGCTGGCCACGCTGCAAGAAACGAAGGTGATAACGCCATCTACAAGGCAATCAAAGATATTGAGTGGATTAAGGATAATGTGTTGCCAAAGCAGACTGATCTGCTTGGTCCTGTGAAGTGGACAACCACTATGATCAACGCTGGCACACAGCATAATGTCATTCCAGACGCTTGCACATTCGTGGTGGATATCCGTTCAAACGAATGTTATTCCAACGAGGAGATTTTTGAGATTCTTCAGACTAAGTTGCAGTCGGAGATTAAGGCGAGATCATTCCGTCTTTCTTCATCATCTATCTCGGTGGAGCATCCTATCGTGAAGAAAATCAAGGGTATGGGCAGAAACCTATTCGGTTCACCAACACTTTCTGACCAGGCTTTGATGCGTTTCCCAAGTGTCAAATTTGGTCCGGGCGACTCTTCTCGTTCACACACTGCAGATGAGTATATCGTGGAGAGCGAGATTGAGGAGGCAATCGATATGTATGTGGAATTGCTTGATGGCCTTAAGATTTAATGGGAAAAAAAATTAAAGAAAAATACTATGTTGTATGGGCTGGAAATGAACCTGGAATATATACTAACTGGGATCAATGTAAAGCTCAGGTGATTGGAGTTGCGGGGGCTAAGTACAAAACTTTTTCTACTCTTTCTGAAGCTAAATTGGCTTATGAAAATGGTTTTGAAGTATCTCAGAAAGAAGAAAAATATTATGTAGTTTGGGCAGGTAAGGAACCTGGTATATATAGTAGTTGGGATCAATGTAAAACTCAAATAGAAGGTTTTAATGGACCTAAGTTCAAGAAATTTACTTCGCTTTCAGAGGCTACTGCAGCCTACGAGAAAGGTGCTCCCGCGTCGCTAAATATATTCTCGGCAAGAAAGAATCCTTCCGTCTCCACAGAAAATATCATCTCTAACGCTTTGGCTGTCGACGCTGCATGCAGTGGCAACCCTGGCAAGATGGAGTTCAGAGGCGTATGGGTGTCGACGGGAAAGGAGGCTTTCAAATTTGGTCCGTTTGAGAAAGGAACCAACAACATCGGTGAGTTTCTTGCATTAGTTTACGGCATTGGACTTGTGCTAAAGACAGACCCAACAATGGTGATTTACTCCGACAGTGAGAATGCTATTTCGTGGGTGAAGCAGGGCAAGTGCAAAACGAAGCTTGAAGAATGTGATAAGAATAGAGAGATTTTCGAACTCATACGCAAGAGTGAGGCGTGGCTAAAGAATCCGCGTCCAGAAGTGAAAATCTACAAGTGGAATACAAAAGAGTGGGGAGAAATACCTGCTGACTTTGGAAGAAAATAATCGGTTATGACTATTGAGGTAAGGAATCTACGCAAATCATACGGAAGCCAACTTGTGCTCGACGATATCAACTTCTCAATCGGAGAGGGTGAGATCGTGGCGTTCCTTGGTAACAACGGTGCTGGAAAAAGCACAACGATGAAGATCATCAACGGATATCTGTCGAAGGATTCCGGTGATGTGAAGGTGTGTGGCATCGACGTTGATGAAGATCCAAAGAAGGTGCATGGCCTTATTGGTTACTTACCAGAGCACAATCCAATCTATCCGGAGCAATATGTGAAGGAGTATCTAACATTCGTAGCTGGAGTGTATGGTTTCAAGGGTGCAGACGCGAAGAACAGAGTCGATGAGATGATCGAGAAGACTTGTCTTACTCGTGAGTATAGAAAGCGTATAGGTATGCTTTCCAAAGGTTATCGCCAACGTGTTGGTTTGGCTGCAGCACTTATTCCAGATCCAAAAGTTTTAATCCTTGATGAGCCAACTACTGGTTTGGATCCAAACCAAATTATAGAGGTACGTAATCTTATTAAGGAGGTAGGTAAGGAGAAATCGGTGATGCTTTCCACTCATATCATGCAGGAGGTGTCTGCCATCTGTGATAGAGTAATCATCATCAACAACGGTAAGATTGTAGCGGATGATTCCGAAACCAACATCACTAATGTCAGTGAAAATAGCAGTACATTCTTGGTTGAGGCTGAATTCTTGAATTCCGTTGACACAAAAGATATTGCAATGAAGATAGTCAATTCAGATGTTAAGTTGGTATCTAAGAATACAGTGGTGATCTCTTCCGACCATGATTGCCGAAGTGAGGTGTTTAATTATGCGGTGCAGACTGGCAACGCATTGTTGACACTTAAGAAGCATGAAAAGAGTATGGAGGATGTATTCCTGGAGAATACGAAGAAAAATTAGAAATTATAAATGCGTAATGCAAGTTGTAAAAACGAACATCTTTTCTGTGTGGTTGTTTCAATGTGCTCGCTTTCGGTTCGCACTGGAGGGGAGGGCAATGGCGTTCCGCCCTTTGTAATTCTCATTTTATAGTCAAATATTTTAATAAAAAAAAGCTGTGATCACCTCACAGCCTTTGAAAATAAAACATGAAAAAAGAATTTACTGTCTGCTATTTAGGCAAAACAGTTATTTCATAACCAATTCTTTTGAATTCTTTTTTGAAATCCTCCAAAGAAGATTTTTTGTTATTGTAGATGATTGTCACTTTTTGATCGGGAACAGATGTCTCAATTGATTTGGTTCCCTTCACGAAACGTAGTCCAGCGTATGCCATGGCTCCGTGAGTGGGGCCCCACACCTGCAAAGATAAATAATTGGGAATGGAATTTTAGAACAGGATGAAAATCGATCCATTACACCAATGTTCGTCATGGATGTCTGATTGAGCTGAAATCATCGGGCAGATCGAATTGAAGCCGATTTCTTTGGTATATTCCACATCATTAAGTCTGTTGCCAGAGATATTCATATACTTCAGACGCATTCCAAGGCCACACTTTTTGAAATGGAAGATGTATGTCAGGTCCGCCGCAATCAAGTCGTATTCAGATGCATAGTATGCGTAGGGGGCGAAGCAGGTTTGAAAATCAAGATGTTGGATGCTTGACATTTTTATATCCACATCATATTCGTGCTGTTTGATTTTTTGACGACCCCAGTTGAAGCATGCCGAGAGTTCATGTTTTTTTGCAGACAGTTTATAATCAATACGTGGCAAAAAGACAATATTTTTATTAACTACAGAGAAGTCGTAGAACGAGTTTTTTTCACTTCTGTAGAAATAACCCATGCCGTATTGAAGCCCTATTGTATTGTGTTTGCCGAAAGAGACGGAATATCTGACAGCGTTTAATCCTTGTCGTGTATACAAAGAGTAGTATTGGTTTTCTGCGATTTGCCGATAATCGTAGGTCGACGTTGCGGTGTTTGTTACATATTTTTCAAACACACGTTCGTAGCCTAATCTTTTTTCAAGATTGTTGTCGCTCAACAGTGAGACCACATTGTTTTCGTTGATTTTCCATTTAAATTCGATTTGTGGTGTGAGAGTTGTCGTACGGCTTCCATACGGACTTGTAAAGTCGCTTTCCTCGGCATCCATTTTGTTTATGTCCCATCCTAAATTAATAGTTGTGCATAATTTTTTTTCTGTTGGCGACGCATACGAAAGATGAGATTTGAATCCGTTGATGTAGTACATTCGTGATCTGCCGCCGGAGACGGTGCTCCTTTTATTGTCGTAGAGTCCGAATCCATACAATGTGAAGAAGCGTTGTTGTTCGCCTGGTCTCCAATAGCTGTCGCTCTCATGCTCTTTGTTGCGTAGATATTTGGCTTCCGCCATCAGACGTTGTCCTTTAGGAGAGATATATCCTGCGTCGAAACCAAGCTGAAGGAATGTCGTGTTGTTTTTCAGACGTGGGTCAGTCATTCTGTGGGCCAACTCACCGTCGAATTGGGCAATGACACCGAAATATACCTTTCGGAGTTTCACGCCGTAGCCTCCTTCTATTCCGTAATACTCGAATTTGCTGTCTCCACCTGTCGAGTCGGTCAACGTGTATGGCCAGTAAAGTTCAGGAAAACGCATAGCGCTCCAACTAATTTCTTTGTGTGTTCCCCTTGCATATTGGATAGTTCCGTAAAGCGTGCCATGTTTTCCGAAATTATGGCATCCGTGTCCGAAAAGTCTCCAGTCTTTATTGGCTTTCCCTTCGTAGGGAAGGAAATCTCCGTCTATTTCGCCAGAGCCAACGGAGGTTAGCACGATATTTTGTTTATTATGTTCCGACAGGGCTGAATCATTTTCAGCATTCATCATTGCATGGTAGACGGGATGAAGCCGTAGCGACGAGGTTATCCTTGAGTCGATAGAGGATGCCACCTCCGTCCATCTGCTTTCTGAGGGAGAAAGAGAGTTGGTTTGCCATTCATAGATAGGGGAGTCTTGTCCGTAAATAGGCAAAACGAATGTCGAGAAAATGGCTAATATTGTGTATGATAGTAGTTTTTTGATCATTTTTCTTCTGTTTTTTTAGTTTTTCCGACAGTCATAACCATCTCCATTCCAAAAAATGGATTGCTCCATTCACGATTTGTTTTCGAACGTGTATCGTTTATATATTTTGGATGGACATCCAGTATTCCGTTGACGAAGAATGAAAGTTTGACCATGTCGTTCAATTCTTTCGTAGCTTTTATGTTCCAGAGGAGATAAATAGGTTTTTTCTCTGTCTCATAATTATTTGTTGTACTTTGTCTGAGAAGTTGGAACCATTGTGTCTCTTCTTTTGAATAGATTTTTGCCAGTTCTTCTTCAGTCACAGTGTGAGTGAGTCCATTGAAGTCGATGTAGGCGTAAGGCACTTTTTTGTATATTCCATCGAAGTTGTCGGTCTTTTGTTCTGTCTGGAACCACACAAGCTGGAAGAAGTTTGTGAAGATGAGTCTGAATTTTGGAATATGGGTGTTAAACCAGAAGTTTGTATTGAATTGCTGTTTTATGGTATTGCTGTCCAGATCATATAATCCGACGTATGGATACATGCTGTCACCCACTTTGCTGTTTGGATAGAAATAGTCAGGCTGATTAGTGCTATACGTTGTTTTATAATACGCGCCGTTGATTTCCAAGTTTGTTTGAATGGCTTTCAACTTAGGAAAAATCAAACGATATTCGATACCGTTCTTCACAATTTTTTTGCTGTTTTTCACTTGTCTGTATGATGTGAATTCGCTGAATGAAGAGGCTACGTAATCCTCCTTGTCGGGTTTTTTGTTGGAAATGTCAGCATCGTCTTTTAGCTGATTGTAGTATGGATACGTCACAGGAGCATAGAAAGTGAAGTATTCGAAACCGCTGTTGCTGAATTCGTGGAAAGCTGTCACGGACAGTTCGAAATCATTGAGTTTAGCGTCGTATCCGACTTCCATTTTTTGGTTTTTGTTTTCTCGGATTTCCTTGTTTGTCGCGTCGTAAATTTGAGTGTAAGTGATCAGATGTCTATAGTCGGGATTGTTTGTGTAAGCGTTCAGCACCCAGAAATCTTTGTATGTTTTGTCGGGATAGAGATAGTCCAAAGTCGGAAGTTTGTTTTCCTCACCGTATCCCAAGCGGAAATTGTTTCTGAATTTTTTGCCAAAGAGATAGCTGAAATTCAAGCGTGGTTCGGTAAGGACTTTATGGTTCAGAGCATAGTCATCGGGAAGATTCAGCATTTCGGTGAGACGTCCACCTGCCTCTAATTTAAATGATTGTGTCGATGTGGGTCTGAAAGTCAGAACAGCTTGCAGATAAGCACCGAACACTTCCAACGCAGGAATGCTCCAGTTGGGGCGTGGACGCATATAGGTGTTGTTGCCAGGGAAAGGAGGCATTTCAGGATTTTCAATCACTGCACCGTCTCCTTTATTTTTGCTTGAATGATAATCCGCGCCGTATTCAAGGTTGATATTCCATTTTTTATTGAATGAGAAACGGCTGTTCACATTAAGCTGAGTGTAGAAATTGATAGGAGTATTTTCCACATAATAGTCGCTGTAGTACATAGTCGGAAGATAGTAACCTTCGTGTTCACCCTCCTCGTAGGATTTTGGCATACTTTTGGGACTAGCTGTGATCACACAGTAGTGACGGTCTATTCTGTCGTCGACGCGATTGAGAGAGTTGATCCATTCGATATTATCGATCCAAGCCAAGCCAAGATTCAGTTTGCCTTTCACCATAAGGTCTGTTTTGTTGTAGTCAGCCTTATAAGTCTCGTTGTATTCGTAGGTAAGCTCATCCTTTTTCATTTTATTGGCAGAAATGGTCTGGGCAATTTTTGCGTCCAAATCCAACGAATAGCTATCGCCCAATTTGAATTTGTTGTTGTAATAAGTTTGGGCGGTGATACGTGTGAATTTATCCATCTCGTCACGTATATCATCCACTGCGTGCAGATAGTCAGCGCCTGCATAAAGAGTTCCGGCTTTATCTCCAAGTTTAAAACCTTTTCCAGCGTAGACAAGTTTGTTTTTCAGGTCCAGTTTAGTTCTGATGCGCAAAGGAGAGACTCCCATTTTGGAGTTCACTTTAATCATTCCGCTCGACAGATTGCCATAACGTGGCGAACTGATACCTTTTGTGTATTCGATGCTGTGGATATGGTCGGTGGAGACATATCTGAGGTCGGAGCCGGAGTTGATGCTCGAACGGTTTTTGATTTGGTTGTCACCGCCTGATCCATCACCTCTGTTTGATGTCACACCTACCATCTGTGTACGTAATCCGTCGGAAGTTTGTGGCACACCGTCGGAAGTCAGACCGATTCCTAAAGATGTGTTCTGGTCACTTCCAGCCTGACGGTTTGAGTTGAGGGAAAATCCAGTAAGTGCGTTTTGCTGATAAAGGTTTCCAGGCAGCAGAATCATGACATCAGAAAGCGAAACAGGTTGGACATATTCGATAGCTGTTTCGTTCACTTCCAATTTATTGCGTTGGGCTTGTTTTGCCATCACGGTGACTTGCTCTAATTCGTAGACGGCATTTTTCAGTCTGATGTTTATGTTTATATCCTCGTTTGCCACAGTGACGGTTTTCTTTGCGTCGACGTAGCCAAGATTTTGAGTTTCAATTTTATAAGTTCCTACTGGTATGCGTTTGAATTCAAAATGTCCGTTTTCATCGGCCACTGTATTCATTTGTAGTTCATCGATAGAAACGTATGCGAATGGGATAGGACCATCGTTGGATGTGATGTTTCCGCTTATTTTGAAGTATTTGTTATGGACGTTGCCATTTTCTATGGCTTGAGAAAAGGCGTTGAGCAGAGATCCAAAAAGAAATAGGAAGCTCAATGTAAGTATTTCAAATGTTTTGTAATTCGACATTATATCAATAGTCTTTTTGAAAAATCCGGGATGAAACATGTATTCATCCCGGATTAGAGGTAGTTGAAAAAATGGTATTTACATCCCTGAGTAAAAAACTCAGATTATTTTCTCCATCCTTCTGGATAACCGACATAATCTTTGTGAGGCGAAAGAATTTCGCAGTCAACAGAAGAGTCGTTAGTGTCGGCGTATCCGTCTTTGTCGTTTCCTTTACGTTTCACAAGTAAACCACTGTGGCATCCCTTTACCAACTGCTCTCCACGGTCAACAGTTTGAGGAAGAGGATTTGTCACGATACCAGAAGGGATGTGACCTGTTGTGATACCGTCAAGGATCATAGAAGTAGGGACACTCAACATTTTGATTTCTACGTTGTTGTTTTCTTTATCCTGTACTGTGGCAACACCTGAGTGTTCTGCGAAGAATGCGTCAAGTGTCTCCTGATTGCCGTTCTTCAATTTGAATATGAAAGCATTGTAGAAACCTCTTGGATGCTGGTAGAAACCACCGATTCCGCCAAGGTCATCCTCTGCAGGATAAATTTCCTTCACATTAGGAACGTTTGGATTATCTACGTCGCTTGTATAAAGTTGTGGATCATAGATTTCGTAGTCGGCTCCACTCAAGTCGATGGCATTGTCGTATGTGTATCCGTCCCATCCAATAGTGTCGACCTTTACGCTCTCAACACTTCCATCAGCTGCAAAAGTAGTATCACGCTTTACTATAGGGTCCTTTCCTTCTGTAGCAGTGTGGTTGATAGCTGTGAAGGCGATGACAATCTTGTCGTGAGGCTTAACAGGAACATCGTAACCTGAACCTGGGATCACAATGATTCCGTGAACAGGCACTAAGTTTTTACCATAAAACTCATCGTACCAGCTTTCCTTTTCTGTGCATGAAGCTTGCATTGTACAACCTACGGCAAGACCATCAGCGTAAAGCACTTTGTCTGTAGGGTTGTAGAGCACCATAAACTGGTCTGGGTGCATCATTCTTCCTCCGTTTCTTTCACCGTTGAAGAAAAGTTCTGAGAAGATGAACTGATAATCGCTTGAATTAGCAACAGTTGCGATGATTTTTGCCTCAATCTGCTGATTTTCCGACTTAATTGTCACATTCTGTTTTCTCAAGAAGATAATCTTACCGTCGACATCTTTTTCCATAGAGATATCGTATGTTCCGACAGGGACGTTGACATCAAGAGAAAGGGATCCGTCTGCATCCAATTCTGGAACATCGAAAGTGTAAACGTCTTTTGAGTTTACGTTTGTGAAGGTAACCTTTGCTCCAGCCAAAGCCTTGATATCTTTTACTGATATTGCGTCGGCAACATCAGGTGAAATGTTTAGTGTAGACTTGATTGTTGATTCTGCTTTCTCCTCGTCGTCTTCACACGCAGTGAATCCGAGAGAAAGTGACATTACTCCCGCTAACGCAAGAAATTTAAAATTTTTTTTCATTTGAATTCTATAGTTGATGTTTAATTGGTTGTTTCAAAAATTTTGACACAATAATCCCCCTGGAGTCCCCTTCCTATCTTGTCAGTCGTACAACTTAAAAGAATTGAAAGGGATTCCTTTGTTTAATTCAAAAATATCAATGATTGTCAGGGGGATAGATGGGATTATTCCATTACTTCGAATGTCTGTGCCTCTACGTAATAAGTTGGATAGTAGTCTTTTTGATTATATTCCATCCATTTCTTCATCTCACTGTAATCCTTGCTCTTGCTACAGTGTTTGTGTTCACTTTCGCTCTCCTCTTTTTTTGCACTGCAACATGATTTCTGTTCGCTTGCTGCTGCTTCAGCCTGTTTTGCTTCAAATGCTGCAATCATCTCTTTGGTGATTCTGTTTTCTTTCACAACACCAACATACTTCACACTTTTTCCAGTCAATTCCTGACTAAACTTGCCAATCTCATCGTTAGCAAATACTGTCAAAGAAACTTCAGACTCATCGTTGTCAGCCAATTGACATTTTTTACCAGAACAGTGACATACTTTTTTCACAAAACCGCGTACTGCAACTTCTTTGCCAAGATATGAATCACCTTTTGCTGACACTTCTGAGGGAAACAGCATTTCCATTCCTTTATTTTTGCAACACTCTGGCACATTGTCGGAAGACGTTGCTTCATTACCTTTGTTTTTACAGCATGCTGGCACCTCGTCAGATGAAGTAGACTCATTACTCTTTTTTTCTGAATTTCCGCAAGAGAAAAGAAATGCGGAAAACATAACCATTAAAAATTTACCTTTCATTGTTTTTTTTATTTACGCTGCAAAGGTACTGGCTTGTTAAAAAATGTGAAATCCCCATTTGTAGGCAAAATAGAGTAGTCCGTTTTTTTTATGTTTTTGACAGAATTCAGCCAAAAAGTGTATTTAAAAGGCTAATTTTCATGCACAAAATCCATCAAAAGGATAATCTTTTAAAAATTTGATTTATATTTGACACGGCTAAAACAAAAGCGTTTGTGATGCCGAATAGACGTGGCACGCCACGTCTCTACTATACTCTAACTCTAATACATAAATAAAATATGATAACTCTTACTACAATTAGACGGTGGGTGTATTGTGCCTTCACGTCTTTTTTTTGCCTACATGCCTATGGGCAAGGTAATGTTAATGTTTTTTTTAAGGATGGGAACAAGATCTCTGTTCCTATGGAGGCAGTCGACTCTTTGCAGGGCACTCCAAACCAGCAGATTATTTATATGTCGTATTCGTTGGACGATGTGAAGAAGATATCGTTCTCTGAAAGTGTATCTGAAAAGAATGTCGACTTGAAAGCTAAAGATAAAGTACAGGTTTTCAATCAGATATATTCAATGTCGGTAACAGTCGACGGAAAGAAAATATCTGTTCCTTTTGTCGACAATAATCCAATTGTGGCTTTTCCACCTAAGACTGAATCGTTCGTACCGACGTTTTCGACCTCTGGAGCTCTTGTCTTTGTTAATGGAAAGCTCTGGAGCGAGGGAGAAAAAATCAACGTGGGTGAGAAAATCAAAATCCAAGTGGCTGCCTACAACGGTGATATCCGTACCTATCGTCTTGATGCTATCACACCGTCGTCGCCAATTTTGGAAATCAAAACCAACGGATTATCAGCAGATTGGTCGGATTTGAAATCAATCTCATTGAATGGCAAATCTCTTGGTGCTTGTGAAATCAAGGCTAAAGGTGGTGAGTATAATCCAAACGAGAAAAACAACTTCACTCTTAAGTTCGATAAGAAACAGGAAGTGTTGGGAATTACCCAAAACAAACGTTGGACTCTTGAAGCTAATGCTGGTGACGTGGCATGCATACGTGGCTTATTAGGTTACAACATTGCAAGCCGTGTGACCAACTCATGGAATCCTGATGCGAAGAAGATAGCTCTGATTATTGATGGCGAATATGCGGGCTGCTACTTGATATCGGAGCAACCACGCGTCTGCAAGGGTAGAGTGGAGAGTGGCAATTTGATGAGCATTGAGGATAAAGCCGACGAGGGGGATGATTTCTTTACAAGCAAACTCTTCAATTCTGCTTTCATAATGAAGGATCCTGAGACGGGAATGGACGGAGCAACACTTGTCCGCACACGTGATTTGGTAGAGAAACTTGAGCAGGCTATCGTGGCAAAGAAGTGGAGTGACGTTCACTCTATGCTTGATATTCAGAGTGTTGCGGAGTGGGTTGTGGTGAATGAGATTGCCAAGAATGACAAATCGTTTGCAAGTGACACATATATATACGTTGACGAAAATAAGAAGATTCATTTTATTCCGTCTACTCAATCTGCAAAGGCTTTCAATGCTGATTCAGATGTAGAGGGTTTCACTGCCTATGATAGAAACTGGGTGTCGCTGTTGAAGAGCGACGCTGACTTTACTTCAGCGGTGAAGAAGGCGTTTGGAAAAATCTCGTCATCGGAAAAGGAGATTCTTTTGTGGATAGACGATGAGGCTGAAAAGACAACGGGTGACGCCTTGGCAAACGCATCAATCAACAATCGTGGGGATTACGACAAGGAGATTGCCAACCTAAAGACATGGCTGTCAGCAAGAATCAAATGGCTGTCTAATCAATGGAAATAAAATGAATCAATTATGAGAAATACAATATATACAAGTAAAGACGCGAGATATCGCATCTCTACAATTGCACTGCTTCTTTCTGTTGCAGGCACAATCCAAGCACAAACTGTTGATTTTGATGGTGATACATACAATGTCAGCAATATCAACAATTTAAATATCGAGGGTAAGTCGCATACGTTCAATCTTACTTATCCTGTATCAGATATTAAGGAGGTAACGTTTTCTCCAAGTTCTATTGATTTCAGTAAAGCAGATAAGAAGACGTCGGGGAATGAGATTAAGTCGTTTTCATTCAAGACATTAGGTAATAATGGTGCGATAGTTGCCGACGTGGATGGCAAAATCAACGGTGATGAAATCAGCGTTTTTATTCCATATTACGAAGGAGGAGTAATCAAGGCTTCGTTTGAGTCGACAGGAACTGTCTATGTGTGTGGCAACAGACAGAAGAGTGGAGTGAGTGGAAACGTTTACAGTGGAAATGTGGAATACAAGGTGGTGGATGCCGACGGTAATATCCATACCTACACAGTGAAGGTTTACAATAGTGGCCTACCGATTATCCGTATCGATGGCCCAGCTGACATGGCGTCGAAGATGTGGAACGGTGGCTATCCGCTTAAAATGACCTCTGCTGAAGGAAAAACACTTGCCACAGTCACATCAGAGATTAAACCTAAGGGTGGACAGAATTCTGCATCGAAACGAGATTTCAACGTCAAGTGCAGCAAGAAGACAGCTCTTGGCAATATGACTAAAAACAAGCGTTGGGTTCTTCTTTCCAATGCCGACGACGCTTCTATGCTTCGTAATCAAGCAGGACTAACACTCGGCAAAGAGTTGGAGGGTATGGCCTGGACACCGTCGTCACAATTTGTGGAGGTGGTGATGGGCAACAAGCATCTTGGCACTTATCTTATTTGCGAGCAAATACGTTGTGCTGACGGAAGAGTGAAGGAATCAGCTGTTTGGGAAATCACAAATGATATAGAGGCGGATGACGTATGGTTTGTGTCTGACAAAGGAACAAAAATCCGTTTGGAGGATTCAGCTGAAGATGACGCGTCGGCTGATTTGACAAAGGCAAAAGAGGCAGTCAACAAGTTTGAGGCAGCTCTGTATGGAAATAAATCGTTTGGTTCATATATAGATGAGGGCAGTTTCGTCGACTGGATTTGGGCAAACGAGATCTGCAAGAATGAGAAATCGTTCAAGAAAAACTGTTATTTCCGCATCACAACAGACGGCAAGATAGCAATGTCGCCAATCTTCTCAAATGAGAAATGGCTTGGCAACAACGGCCAGTCATACGAAGGATTCTCAACCATCAATTCAGGATGGTGTGAGAAGATGATGTGCGACGTGGATTTCTCAGCGGCTGTATCAAGCAGATTCATGGAAATCGCGTCGACAGAAAGCACCGTCTGCTCGGCTATTGAGGATGGCAAAGATTTGATTTCGCTTTCGGCAGAAGCCAATGCAAAACTATGGGGAAATTCAAATTTCAGCAATGAAGCCTCGTCGTTAACTTCTTGGATTAAAAAGAGATACGCTTGGCTGTCGACAATGAACGACGGTATCAGCAAGTGTGCTAAAGCCGACAGGGCTACAAGCAACAACGAGATTAAGACATTTGAAATCAAGAAGTCATCAAATGGCAAGGCTTTGCTTGAAGACTATACTGCCACAATCGCCAACGATAGTGTGAAGATCTTTGTGCCATACTTGGTCAACTTCACTCTGCAGGCTGATTTCTCTGTTGCCAACGGAGCAAAGGTTTACTGCAACGGTGAGGAGATTGAGAGTGGAAAGAGTAGCGTAGACTATCTAAAACCACAGCAATTCAAGGTGGTGGCAAGCAATGGCGACGTGCATACTTACACTGTCTGCATCTACAACAGCGGTTTGCCTGTCATCTATCTCACTACGAAGAATAATCAGGCTATCAACAGCAAGGAGACATGGCTTGACGGTGCGCAATTCACTGTGTATAAAGCCGATGGAACTGTTGACTATGATGCCGCTCCAGAGTTGGCTCAGGTGAAAGGTCGAGGCAATTCCACATGGTCAGCCTCAACAGAGAAGCGTCCGTATGCAGTGAAACTCAACAAGAAATCACGCATCTTGGGAATGTTGGAGCATAAGCGTTGGGTGTTGATGGCAAACTTCTATGATGCCACTTTCTTCCGCAACACAATGTCGAACTACCTTGGCAAGAGATTCACTAATCAGCAGTGGGTGCCAAGCGGATATAATGCGGAGCTAGTGTTGAATGGATCACATAAAGGAAACTACTATTTCTGTGAGCAAGCCAAGATCAATGAAAACCGTGTCGAAGGAGAGTTTTTGATCGAGGCAGACATCAAAGAGGGAATCCACAACGGAGCTATCGAGGGTCCGAAGTCGCACAATGCATTCTTCACTAAAGATCCTGAGTTGGAGACATCGTCGTCGGAATATAGGAATGTGCAGAGCATAATTGAGAAGTTTGAGAATGCTTTGTATAGCGGAGACTATAACAGTTTGGAGAAACTGATAGACTTGGAGAGTTTTGTCGACTGGTATATGATCAAAGAGTGGTCGCACGACATTGACGGAAACATGCATACGAGTTGCTACTTCACAATCATGGAGGATGGCAAGATAAAGATGGGACCGATGTGGGATTTCGACCTTGCGTGGGGAGGCAATCCGTTTGCGAGCATGGGACAGGGTTATAACGCTTACGAAGGCTACTACATCACTACCAATCCAATCACACAACCACAGGGCAAGACCTGCACAAGTTGGTTTGGCGAGTTTATCAAGATGCCAGCGTTCAAGCAACTGTTGAAGGAGAAAGTGCTTGATGCCAATTCACACCTTGATGAGATACTTGCCTATATCGACGAGAACCCTGAGTATCTGCTATTGTCAGCCACAGCCAATAAAGTAGGAAATGCTTCAGGAGGAGGCTCCGGAGGCTTTGGCGGCTTTGGTGGTTTCGGTGGTTTTGGCGGCTGGGGCGGAGGCTTCGGTGGTGGAGGCGGCAACACGTCGTCAGCCACAACACCAGAGTCGTATCGCAAGAGTATGAGTGATTTGAAGAATT